>JACRFB010000025.1 GCA_016218045.1 Ignavibacteriota bacterium | reverse complement strand
TGCGCAACTTGTCGCGTATGGTCTTGTTCACTTGAAAAGCCCTCCGGTGGCCTCAAGCCACGTCGCTGTGAGCTTGGATTATCGGAGGCTTTTCAAGTTTGATCGGTGATTTCGCGCGGGGTCACGCTTCTTTTGGGATTAAGCGAGAACGCCTCGGCCCAATCCCGCCAGTTACTCGAGAGTCCGCAACCCTCTTTACGGCCATAACCCCGAACTTAGACGGACGAACTCGGCCCCCGTACACAACCCTCACGATCCGCCTCCAATGATGCCCCGTCATTTGCGTCGGTCGGCACGCCGTTTCCGTTTGTCACGAAAGCCTTCGCGCTGTGATGGATTGCCTGCTGCGCGGCGCATCTCGAGAGCCTCCGACGCAATCACGCCATCAACCGCGACCGTCGATGCTGCGCTGGAATTCACTGGCGCGCGAGCCCTAACAAGAGGTTCAAGCTGGCGCGCCTTGGCTCGGTGGCCTGACGGCCACCTCGCCTGCGGCGACGACAGCTCAACTTCATGTTAGGCCTTCAATTCTCTTCCCCAACGACAACACCAAATCATGTCGTCACTCACGTCCTTCCATTTCGCGCGAATTGACAACCTCTGGCGCCTTGAGCTGCGCCTGCCGCGCAGTTCGAGCGACCAACCGCGTGCTCGCAGTGCGGGGCCTCTTCATCCGGTCGCCTTCCCTCCGAGCGCATCGCGCACCCACCGATTTCTCTCGCGCACATCGACACCCCCGCACACGCTGACGGCAGACCCGGTCACGTCTTCGAGCAACCCTTGTTATGCTTGTCGCGCGAGGACACATCAATCTCCTGTGC
Organism: Ignavibacteriota bacterium; assembly: GCA_016218045.1. NCBI lineage: Bacteria > Pseudomonadati > Ignavibacteriota > Ignavibacteriota bacterium. The sequence goes on along the minus strand of JACRFB010000025.1, from coordinate 1,180 downwards.
GCACTCGCGGAATCACTCAGCCTTCGACGTCCAGCCGCACGTTGACAGTCACCTCCCCGCTCGCGCAAAGCCCCTTCGCAGGTTCGAGCAGTCACTGCCGTGCTTGCCGCGCAGGACCGTTCGACAACGGCTGCAACCGAACACCGAAATAGACACAACAATGGACACAACGACGAGGGGCTTGCCGGCTTCGCCGGCTCGCCCCCTCATCCCGTTCCCATTGCGATACTGCAGTGCTGCGGTGAAGAAGCCTTGCCGCTGTGATGAATGGTGGTGGGCTGGGAAGACGTCGTCGACAACCAGTTCGTCCTTTCGCGCAACAGCAAGACCCGACAACACCTGTGCACTCGAAGCTGCGCTTGAACTCCTTACCCGAACAGGCCTAACAGGCGGTTTCACCCGCATGAGCTTGACGCGGCGGCCGAATGCCGCCGCGTCTGCGCGCGGGTGAACCGCGTGTTAGGGCCGCCATTGATGTACGTTCACGACGACGTGAGGACCGCTTGCTTTCGCCCGCTTGTCGACGCCATGCGCCCCCGTCGATTCACGCGTTCCGACGGAGCCACGATGCCGCCCACGAATAGACGCGCTACACCCGTTCGCATCCCCCGACAGACCCGTCCTCGTTCTTCGTCGACGGAACAGATTGCACGAATCATCGCCAGGGCCCTCCTTACGGACAGCGATCGCTCTCCGGTCGTGGTTGAAGACATCTGTTTCCACATGACCGACTGGCGCAGCGACCTTGAAATGCTGGCGTCGTTCTTCGACGCGCCGAATCGCTACACCGACGATGAGGTTGTCGAACTTCTCTACATCTTCCTTGTCCACGTCCCGAATCATGTCGCTGCTGCCGCCAAGCTCCTTTGCGGCATCCCTGTCGAGGACATCTTTGACGTTGGTGCGGTGTCCAGCGCCGGGCTCAAGTCAAGGGCCGCCCAACAAATAGCTTCAACAGTCGCGCGACAAAGGGCTGGCGGGCCTGCTGCCCGCCGCATCGCGCGACGCTGATGAGTTTTGTTGGCTCTCCTGACATGAAAGGCTCTCCTGACCCCAAAGTGGGTCCCGGAGGGGTAGGATGACCTGCATCCGTTCCTGTGCCAGTGTGGTGTTTGTCGACGACAACACAGAAGCGAGGAACGAATGCAGAAGCGCAGCATATGGCTGAAGGTATTGGGTG
>JACRFB010000024.1 GCA_016218045.1 Ignavibacteriota bacterium | reverse complement strand
TCTCGTCCTCCCTAAACAATCCGGACTTTATACGCAGTGAGAAAAACATTTGTTCCCGAATTCCATCGACCCGTTGAATCGTGTTCAACCTTCCCATCCGTCCACCCCCGCGGGAACGGCACTACGCCCAACAGCCACCCCAAGCCGCGCGTAATAAAACCTCCGCTCCCTCCGTTCCTCCTGTAAGCCAGCCCTACCACCCGCGGGAATGGCACTACGCCCAACAGCCACCCCGATGCCGCGCGATAAAAAAACACTCCGTTCCCTCCGTTCCTCCTGTAAGCCAACCCCTCCACCCGCGTGAACGGCACTACGCCCAACAACCACCCCGAGGCCGCGCGATAAAAAAACCTCCGTTCCTCCTGTAAACCAACCCCTCCACCCGCGTGAACGGCACTACGCCCAACAGCCACCCCGAGGCCGCGCGTAAAAAAAACCTCCGTTCCCTCCGTTCCTCCTGTAAACCAGCCCCTCCACCCGCGGGAACGGCACTACGCCCAACAGCCACTCCTAGTCGCGCGTTAAAAAAAACCTCCGTTCCCTCCGTTCCTCCTGTAAACCACCCCCCCTACACCCTCTCTGGCATTTTGCCGAGGAGACTCCAGATCCAGCCGTGGAAGCGGTGTATGGCGCCGGTGTCGGGTAACAGCATAAATGGGCAGTGGCCCGCGATGAAGTCGAGTCCGTGTTCGGCGGCGGCCGCGTGCGCGTCGGCGGGGATCTCCTTTTCGCCGGTCACACCGTAGGCCCACACGAGCCGTACACCCGCTGCGCCGCAGGCGCGCACCGCGTCCGCGAGCTTCGGTTTCGGCAGCAACAACATGGCCGCCTCGGGCGGCGGAGTCACGGCGTCAATGCTCGGGTAACAGACGAGGTCCTCGATCTCGCGTGCGTCGGGATGGACGGGAACAACGTCGTATCCCCGTGTGCGGAACTCGCGGAACAGCATGCGGCTGAACTCTTTCGGATTGCGTGATACGCCGATGAAGGCGATGCGTTTGGCTGCAAGGAAATTGTCGATGGCGGGCATGTGCGTGATGGTAATGAGTGATGGGGAACGGTGAACGGGGAAAGGGAACCGCGGAACGGCAACCTCGTGTCTCACTGAGTCCGCCGCTGGCGGAAAGTGCGACGAAACAGTGAACGGGAAAATTGTCACCAGACGAGGATATTCCGTGCTATGTGTACAGGGCCGCTGCGCAGCACGCAGATGTAGGCGCCAGCGCTGGCCGCGGACGCGTCCCACCGCGCGGTGTGTGTGCCCGCGGGGTAACTCGCATCCGCGAGCAGGGCCACCTCGCGCCCAAGCGCGTCGCTGATGCTGAGGCGCGCATGTGCGGGACGTTCGAGCCGGAAGGGGATGGTTGTTGCTCCTGTCGCGGGCTGCGGATACGCCGGTGGCAGCAGCAGTCCTCCCTGCTCCGGCAGCGCTGGATCGGATGTGACCATCTCGCCGAAAAAGAAAAGCAGCGTCTCGGAAAAACGCGCGCGCCAGTTGCACCAACTGTGACCCTCCGGCACTTCCTTGTACACGTGCTCATAACCCTTGTCCCACAACACCGGCGCAAATCCGCGCGCAAGTGTCAGCAGTATGGGGATGTCGTACGTGCCCACACTCATGTACACACGCAGCGGCAGCGCGGGACCGTGACGGAAGGTCGAATCGATGACGGGCACGATGTTGCTGGACTGTGGCGCGACACAGCCGAACACGTCGGGATACGACATGGCCGTGTACAGGGCGATGTTGCCTCCGTCGGACGCACCCGCGACCGCGCGTGCGGGCAGGTCGCGCCTCGTGCGGAAGCGCGCATCCACCGCGCCCAGCACCTCGCGGCTGATGAAGCGCGCGTAGGCGTCCATCCGCGCGCCGGCGTATTCCGACTTGCGCAGTACGGGAGGCACAAACACCGCGATCGTGGGCGGTATGCGACGCGCGGCGATGAGATTGTCGAGCACCGTGCAGGCCGCGCCGAGTGATATGTACTCGAGTCCGTCGTGCAGGAGTATGACGGGACACGCGCCGCGCGCTGTATCGTATGCCGCGGGTGTGTATACGCGCACGGTGCGGGCCCTGCCGTCGAACGACATGGTTGTGTCCCACAGCGCGCCGCGTGGCACGGCGGGATCCGTGTGCAGCTCGGGACGGTCCACGTACCGCGGCATACGCAGTTCGGAGTTGGGACCGAAGCCGCCGCTGCAGGTTGCGGAGTTGCGCGGATCGGTGATCCACGCGCCGTCGACGGTGAACTTGTAGTCGATGCGCGCATCGGCCGCGTACGCGCGGATGCAGTACCAGAGATCCGTCGACGCGAGCTGCTGCATCACGTCGGTGTCGGGATTCCAGCCGTTTGCATCACTTGGCACGGTGACACGTGTCGCGCGGCCGCGGTGGAGAAAGACGGCCACGGTGTCGCTCTCGATCAGCGGCACCCGCTGCTGAGCCGCCAGAAAACTGTCGACCATCGCGGGACGCTGCGGCGCGGGACTCGCGTGCACACGCGCCACAAAGGCGGAGAAGGATTGTGCGGCGGCGGGTACGGATGCGGCCGACGTGAGGCAGAGTATGGCGGCGAGCAGGCCGCGCCTACCTCTCATGGCAGCACCAGGACGGGCAGTGTGCGTATTTCGGATGCACCTGTCCGATTATCTGTCACCGTGAGCCGCAGGGCCGCCAGGCCCGCGGCGGGGAAGGCGCCCGCGGGAATGGTTGCCGCATGTGTGCCCGCGCCGGCTTCGCCCTCGGCGAGACGCGCGAGCACACGCCCCAGCGCGTCGTGTACGGTGAGTGTCACGCGGTGGCCCGCGTACGCCGCGGGGACGGTGTACGTGAGCGACGCGCCGTCACCGGCGAGACGCAGCGGATGGGGATACACGCCGCCCAGCTCGAGCGTGCCGGGCAGCGCGGGCACGGATCCGGTCGATGTGGTGAAGGGGAAGAGCGCCGTGTCGGAAAGCAGCAGCACACGCGACTGCCACGGCGACAGACCGAATTCGATGGCGCCGAGTGTCGCCTTCGTGACAACAAAGGTCGTGTCGTTCAACATGTCGTTCAGGTAATACCGCGCGGCGGCGTCGAGCGGTCGCGACAGCGCCAGCGCGCTTTCGGCCACGTTCAGCCGTACGGTGTTCGCCGACGACGAGAAGCTCGCCGCCACGATCACGTTTTCGTTGATGCACGGCCGCACATAGGCCATCGTGGCCGAGGCCGCCGTCACGAGCGCGGTGATGTCGGGATCGCGCAGCGCGGGCAGCGTCGCCCGCAGGCCGATCAGCTTCTTGTAATACGCGCGCAGGGCGGAAGCGCCGGGAGCGGGGAAGGTGATCTTGTCGCGCCGTCCGCGCCAGCCGATCTCCTGGCCCGCGTAGATCATCGGCATGCCCGGCGCCGTCAGCGACACGACCACGCCCGGTTTTGTGCGCTCGGTGTTCGAGGCGAAGATCTGCGCGATGCGGTCCTCGTCGTGATTCTCGAGGAAACGCAGATACGAGGAATGTTCACCCGTGTAATGATTGTAGCGCGTGGTGGGCGAGAAATTGCGCGTGCGGTTCATGAGGTTGTTCACGTCGCCGCTCGAGAGTGTCGCCTTTATCTGGCCGTACCAGTTCCAGTCGTAGCCCGCGTCCATCGCGCCGCCGCCGTCGGCGTAATTCTTTTCCGAGCCCGGACCCGTGCCGTCCGTTTCGCCGAGAATCAGAATATCGGGTTTGATTCTCTTGATCTCCTCGCGGAAGGGACGCCACCACACGGCCTCGCCGTAGCGGTTCTGCGGGCCCCAGTACACGTCCATGCGGAAACCGTCGGCGCGCATCTCGCGCGTCCAGAAGCGGTACACGTCGAGCATGGCCTCGCGTGTCGCGCGGTTCGAGAGATTCAGGTTCGGGAGCGCCCAGTTGCTGTAACGCGCGTACAGCGGATAGCCCGCGTCGCTTACGACCGACTGGCCCAGATCGCGCGCGTTTCCAAGCACGCGGTTCTCCACGTATTCGCGGTAGATGCTGTGATCCTTCCAGGCGCGGATGTCCTGCACCCAGGGATGTTCCGACGACACGTGGTTGGGCGTGATGTCGAGTATCACACGCATCCCGCGCGCGTGGCAGGCATCGACGAGCGCACGGAAATCGGCCAGCGTGCCGAGTGATTCGTCCACGTTTTTCAGGTCGACGATGTCGTAGCCGCCGTTGAATTCGTTCACGGTGCCGCGGTTGTCCATGATGGGCATCAGCCACAGCATGTTCACACCAAGATCAGCCATGTCGGGGAGGCGGTCGAGCACACCGCGCAGCGTGCCAGCGGGCGACAAGGCCGGCACGAATATCTCGTACACCACGGCGTCGCGCACCCAGCGCGGATTGTCGTTTGTTCCGCTGAGACCCTCGCCGTTGTACATGGTGTAGTAGTGCCGCACGATGCCGAGATTGCCCGCCGGATCACGCGCCTCGAGCCGGATGTAGTATTCGCCATCGGTGCGAGGATATAACACACCGACCATCGCGCCCTCGCGGTCGAGGCCGAGCGGTTCGGGATTGAGCGAGTCCTCCGACACCCAGCGGAAGGTGAGCGGATCGCCGTCGGGATCGGTGCTCTGCACCGCGCTCAGGAAAAAGCTTGCGCCGCCGGGCGAGGCCGTCATCACGGGACGTGGTGTGTGATCGATGATCCGTGTCAGGATGATGGACTCGGTCTGGATGGGAAGCCCGTCGCGCAGTCCCACGGCACGCAGCACGTTGTCGCCTTCCACAAGATCGATGGTGGCGCGGAATGTGTCGCCCTGAACCGTGGCGGTTGCGGTGTCGGATCCGTTTTTCACGACGGAGACGGCCGTGATGCGCGCATCGGTCACACGTCCCTCCACGATACGGCTGCTGTCGTACACACGCGGATTGCTGCGTGTGAGCCACTGCAGCGGCGCGGCTTTCACCGTGAATCGTGTCGAGTCGCTGGTGAAGCGTCCGCGTGAATCCGCCGCGCGCAGCAGCACTGTATGTTCGCCGTCGTTTTGCTGCGGGAGGAGCACTGTGAAGCGTCCGCTCGCCGCGTCGTACACACCACCATGTGCGACGATCACACCGTCGACCGTCAGTGTGGTGGCCGCGGTGTCGATGCTGCTGCCGATGGCGGGAAAGATGCCCGCGGTGATGCGCGGCGTGTCGACGGACACGATGCCGCCCGGTTTCGGGAGCAGGGGAAAGATGGTCGGTGCGCCGATGGCGATGATGCTGTTGCCGTAGGATCCGAAGGTGCGCGGATTCAACGGATCCGCCAGCCAGCCGTCGGACGTGCCGTTCTCGTTGAATTTGTACTGGTACGATCCGCCCGGACCCGTGCCGCCGCCCGTTTTCAGCCGCACGGTTTTTTCCCACACCCCGGCGGCGTTCTTCACCATGGTCCAACGCGCGTTTGGTGTGATGCTGCCGCCGGAATTGTTCGCCCAATTGTTGAACTCGCCCGGCAGATGCACCAGCGATGGATTACCTGCGGATGTGTAGCGGAAGGTCACATCCACGCTGTCGTTCTGCGCGGTGGCAACCGCCGCCGCTGCAAACAACAGAATTATCACTCCGATATGTCGTATCACGAGGTATCTCCTTTCAGATTGGAAAAGTACGCAGTGCCGGTGTCTCTTGCACATCCCACGCGAGAACTGTCTGCCGGAACAAGTAGATGAGTAGTTGGTAGATGGGTAGAGAGTAGATCGATCTACTCGTCCGTGTGAGGAGACAGGATACAGGAGGCAGGAGCGAATCGTGTCAGGCTGTGCCTCCTGTCTCCTTCCTCCTGTCTCCTCACACAAATCTGCGGATGACGGAGCAAGGAGCCGAAGTACACGCGTAGAAGCGACATAAAAACCGGCCTTAGGAAAATTATGAGACAAAATCCGCGGGAGGCGAGCACAAGCGGATGCCTGTTCGAGACCCGCGTCCGTCAGGACGCGGGGCGAGTTTGCATCCGCGCGAGCCGACGCGAGATTTTGGCCGGAATTTTCCGACAGCCTTGACTTTTTCTTTGCTTCTTTCTTTTGTGTCAAGACAAAAGAAAGAAGAAGTCTCACAATAGACCCGGCAGGTTTTGTCACAAGATGGGGTTGGCAAAGGTAGTTGGTAGTTGGTAGATGGGTAGATAGTAGATCGATCTACTCGTCCGTGTGAGGAGTCAGGATGCAGGAGGCAGGAGCGAATCGGTTCAATGCGCGTCTCCTGTCTCCTTCCTCTGTCTCCTCACACACATGTGAGGATAAAGGAGCAAGGAGCCGAATTACACGCATTGAAGCGAAACAAAAAACGGCCTTAGGAAAATTACGAGACAAAATCCGCGTGAGGCGAGCACAAGCGGATGCCTGTTCGAGACCCGCGTCCGTCAGGACGCGGGGCGAGTTTGCATCCGCGCGAGCCGATGCGAGATTTTGGCCGGAATTTTCCGACAGCCTTGACTTTTTCTTTGCTTCTTTCTTTTGTGTCAAGACAAAAGAAAGAAGAAGTCTCACAATAGACCCGGCAGGTTTTGTCACAAGATGGGGTCGGCAACGGTAGTTGGTAGTTGGTAGTTGGTAGATGGGTAGATAGTAGATCGATCTACTCCGTCCGTGTGAGGAAACAGGATACAGGAGGCAGGAGCGAATCGGTTCAATGCGTGTCTCCTGTCTCCTTCCTCCTGTCTCCTCACACACATGTGAGGAGGAATAATAACGGAGCCAAAAACCACGTATAGAATCGACGCAGGATTTTCGATATTTTCATCACATGAAAAAATCCCGGATACTCTGTTTCGGCGAAATCATGCTGCGCCTCTCGCCGGCGGGACACGAACGGCTTGTGCAGGCGAAGGCATTGGAATTGCGCTTCGGGGGCGCCGAGGCCAACGTGGCCGTGGCGCTCGCGGGCCTGGACCATCACGCCGTGTTTGTATCCTCGCTCCCGCACAATCCCCTCGGTGATGCGGCGCTGCAGACGTTGCGCGGCTGCGGCGTCGACACGTCCGCCGTTATGCGCGGCGGTTCGCGCATCGGTGTGTACTATCTGGAGCACGGCGCGTCGATGCGGCCGTCACGCGTGGTGTACGACCGCGCGGGATCCTCCTTCGCCACCTCCGACGCGGCCGCCTACGACTGGCCCGCGTTGCTCGACGGCGCAGCGCACTTGCATGTGACAGGCATCACGCCCGCGCTTTCATCCGCGTGTACCGAAGCCACGCGTGCGGCAATGACCGAGGCGCGGAGCAGGGGAGTGCGCGTGAGTTTCGATCTGAACTACAGAAAAAATCTCTGGACACGCGAGGAGGCCGGCGCCCTCCTGACGGACCTTGTCCGTTCCACCGATCTGCTCATCGCAAATGAAACAGATCCCGCCGATGTGCTCGGCATGCCGCCCGCGCGCGGGGATGCGGAATCGGGCGTCATCGACGCACAGGCCTACGCGGATCTCGCGCAGGGCATCGCCGAACGCTTCGGCATTCCCTCCGTTGCGATCACGCTGCGGCAGAGCCGCTCCGCGGGCAGCAACGGATGGTCGGCTCTGCTCTACACCGACGGCCGTCTGTTCACCACACGCACCTACGACATCGAGGTTGTGGATCGTGTGGGCGCGGGCGACGCCTTCGCAGCCGGACTCATACACGGAAGCGTCAGCGCGTGGGATCCGCAACACACGCTCGACTTTGCCGTGGCCGCGTCCGCACTCAAACACAGCATACCCGGAGATTTCCTCGTCGCCTCCGCCGCCGAAATCGATGCCGTCGCCTCCGGCGATCTCTCCGGCCGTGTCCGCCGCTGACGAACGGGGAACGGTTAACGGTTAACGGTCAACGGGTAACGGGTAACGGGGGAAGAGGGAAGAGGGAAGGAGAAAAATACGTATGACCGATTACGCATTGTTCCTCTTTTCTGCGTATCGTTCCCTGTTGAGTACTCAGCGTTCCCCGTGTACCGTTTACCTCTTCCCTCTTCTCTCTTCTCTCTTCTCTCTTCTCTCTTCCCTCTTCCCTCTTCCCTCTTCTCTCTTCCCCCATCTCCTATACCACAATGCCACATACCGCCGCAATACACCGCATCGAAACATCCCGCCTCATTGCAGTCGTCCGGCTGGATGATGCTGGACCGATACCGCGTGTGGTAGAGGCCTTGCTGGGCGGAGGGATATCGATCGTCGAGATTACCTTGACCACGCCGGGTGCGATGGACATGATCGCGGTGCTCCGGGCCGAGTATGGAAACGAAATACTTCTCGGCGCGGGTTCCATCCTCAACGCCGCACAGGCCGCGCAGGCCGCCGACGCGGGAGCGGAGTTCCTCGTCAGTCCCGTCTTCTCCTCCGGCATGATGGATGTCGCCGCGAAGACGGGACTCGTGGCGATACCGGGCGCGTACACGCCGACCGAGATCCTTCGGGCGACAGAGGCGGGAGCGGACTTTGTGAAGGTCTTCCCCTCGGATGGACTCGGACCCGCCTTCATCAAGGCCGTCCTGGCTCCGATGCCCGCACTGAAACTTATACCGACCGGGGGGGTGACCCTCGACAATGCACGGTCATGGATCGAGGCCGGTTCAACAGCATTGGGACTCGGATCAGCTCTCGTTTCGCCACAAGCGGTCAGGCGCGGTGAATATGGGGAATTGCGCTTGCGTGCCTCCAGACTGTGCGACTCTATCGCGTGAAATATTAACAATCTAAATCGAGTATTATCTGCCGAACCCGTTTGTTTTTCTCGGGGCCGGGGTCTACTTTTACGTGTGTCACTCTTTGAGAGACACCTCTATAATACATTCCGCTTCCACCAGTTGGTGGCCCACTCACCAACACACGGACTGTTCTACCGCCTGCCTCCGGTCGTCCGCCCGACGTTGAACATCTTTCTCCGCCTTATTTTGTGACACAATCTTACACTATCAGTGGAGTTCTCCATGGCACATGGTACAGGGAACCCGGTTCAGAGGAGTCTTGCTCTTCTTGGAACCGCCGTCGTCTTCGTCCTGCTCAGCGCAACCGCATCCGCGCAGTTGTCAGGCACCTACACCATTCCATCCGGCCTTTACCCGACGATCCAATCGGCTATCGCTGCAATTAACAGCAGCGGCGTCGGCTTTGGTGGCGTGACCTTCGACGTCACGGCGGGGCATACGGAAACATTGGCAAATCCCCGAGCAGGGTATCTCCGGGACTCCACGGCATCGAGTACCAATCCGATCATATTCCAGAAATCCGGATCGGGTGCAAATCCGAAGATCACCGCGGCCCGCGGATATAAAACCACGGGTGACGCAATCATCGCGCTTATCGGCACCGACTATGTGACCTTCGACGGCATCGATCTGAGTGATGCGGCAACAAACACCGACAACGCGGCACGCGCCGAATATGGATACGCGTTCGGACGCAACAGCAATGTCAACGCCTGTATCGGGATCACGATCAAAAATTGTGTCATCACCTTGAACAAGGCGAACACCGCGAGCTACGGCATCGTCGGACTGAATTCCGACACGACGCTGGCAACCGCCACTACCAAATGGGCGATACCCGGTATCGATGGGCGCCATGCGGATCATCAGATTTACAGCAATACCATACAGAACGTGTACAATGGCATCTACTACTACGGTCACGCCGGCACGTCAACACATTACGATCAGTACGACTACAATCTCCGTATCGGTACTCTGGGAGGAAACACGATACAGAATTTTGGAGGTCAGGCGACAACAGGCTACGGAATCTACCTGATTTACCAGGACTCCGCGCGAATTGAAAACAATACCGTCAATTCGATGTTCGCATCGAACACGACGTTTTACGGCATCTTCACATCGACCGGTGTCAATTCGTTTCTCGACATCACCGGGAATACAGTCACGGTGAAGGATTCAAGCACAACCACGTCTACCTTGTATGACATCAGCACGGCCATGGGGGGCAGTGGCACATCCAATACAGTAAACATCACCGACAATGTCATTACAAACTGTGCCTATCCCGGGACGAGCGGCATCTTCTACGCCCTTTCCAGCACGGGCGCTGCCTTCACGCTGAACGTCACGGGCAACAATGTCGTCAACAACACCGTTGGCTCTGCGTCGACGACGGGAACCGGCTCGTTTTATGGTCTCTATTCCTCCGCATCCAATTCAACCGCGGGCAGCATCCACACCATTGCGGGAAATACGATACGCGGGAATCAGAGAATCCAGTCCGCGCTCGGAACGGGCACCCATTATGTATTCTATGTCGCGGGCGCGGGTGAGACGGCCGAGATCTTCGACAACGTGATCGGAGCGAACACCTTCTCCTCCACCAGCACCTCGTACGTCTATTACCTCACCGCCAGTTCCGTCAACAAGAACTTCTACCGCAACTCGGTGGATTCACTCACCATGTCGGGTGGAACCATCTACACGCTCTACAACAGTAACGGCACGAATGTGAAGCTGTACGGCAACTCTCTCGCCGGGATTTCGGCCGGCGGTTCGTCCGCGACCGTGTATGGTGTGTATGCAACCAGCGGTACGACAGTGAACATTTTCAACAACTTCATTTCCAATCTGCAGACGCCCGCCTCCAGCTCGAATCCCGCGATCTACGGCATTTGGACCGGCAGCACGCCCACGACCGTACGCCTTCTCCATAACACCGTTTTCCTGAATGCATCCAGCAGCAGCGGCTCCTTCGGCGCGGCGGGTTTGTACATCAGCACAACGCCATCGACACAGGTGCGCAACAACATCGTGGTGAACAAGTCCACGCCGGGTGCGACGGGTCGCGTCGTGGCCTTCCAACGTAGCAGCGCCTCGACAGCGCAGCCCTCCGATTCATCCGACGGTAACTTGTATTACGCCGGCACTCCGGGCACGACACGCCTCATTCACTACGATGCGACCAACTCGGATCAGACGATACAGGCCTACAAGGCGCGTATGGCGGCGCTGACACCGCCGCGTGAAGACAGTACCGTCACCGAGGATGTGCCGTTTGTGAATGTCGGAGCGCCACCGTACGATCTGCACATCGATCCGGTCGTCGCAACACGCGTCGAAAGCGGCGGCGTAAATTCGACGACTTTCGAACACGTCGATTACGACGGCAACGACCGCTTCGGTAATCCCGTGTACGCGGGCCTCGGTACGGCACCGGATATCGGCGCCGACGAGGGCGACTTCACACAGTACATCTGCAGCGGAGCGCCGTATGCGGGATCGGCGGTTGTCATTCCAATACTTGCCTGCGGCAGCGACACAACCGGCATCTATGCAGACGGTGTCGCGATGGATCCAGGCATTTCGTATCAGTGGCAGGAATCGGACGACAATGGTGTAACCGATCCATGGGCGAACGCGGTCGGCGGCGCAAATGCAACGACCACGTGGTACACGACTCCCGCCTATACAGCAGCCCGCTGGTACCGCCTCAAGGTGACCTGCGGACCGAGCGCCACCGACTCGTACACAAACGCAGTGCTGATCCGTGCCGGGTTGAACGGACACGCGTACACAATCAACCAGTCGGCCGCGGCGACGGATTTGAACCACACCAGCTTCGCGGAATTGAACGAACGTCTGCGTCTTTTCGGCATGTGCGGTCCCTCGACCGTCACACTGGCCACGGGCAGCGGTCCCTACAACGAGCAGGTGAGGGTTGATTCGATCTGGAAATCGAATCCGTACGATCTCCTCGTGATCAACGGCAACGGCGAATCGGTGACGACGACACCTTCGGCATCGAATTTCGTGATCTTCGACATCAACAGGATCGATTATTTCAAGGTCAAGAAACTCACCGTGCAGGGCTTGAGCAACACCTACGGCATCGGTTTTGCGATCAGGAACCGCGCGAACAAGATCACCATCGACAGTTGTACGGTGAACCTCTCCGCCGTCACCAGCACCACGTCGTCGAACTCCTCGGGCATCGCCTTCACCTCGTCACTCACGGCAGCCGCGAGCGGCGCCGACAACGGCGACTCCTGCACCATCAGCAACAACAGCATTACCGGCGGAACGGCGGGCGGACCGTACTGGGGCATCAGCATGTACGGCGCCTTGAATGCAACCCTCGACTACAACGACGTCTCGAATAACACGGTCAACGACTTCTACACAAACGGCATCTACGGCACGTACACCAACGGCACGAATATTTCGGGCAACATCGTGCAGCGCACATCGCGCAGCACGGTCAGCACGTTCTACGGTGTGTACCTTTCGACAGGCGCCAAGGCCGACGTAATCCAGAAGAACCGCGTGCGCAGGCCCTTCGACGGGAATCCGTCAAGCACGTCCGCGGCCTACGGCATCGGCATCGCTTCCGTCTCCGCCGGACTCGGCACGGAGATCACCGTGAAGAACAACCTTGTGTACGACTTCTACGGCAGCGGCACACAGTACGGTTTGTACGCGTCGGCCGCGCCTGCGACACGATTTTATCACAACACGGTCTCCCTCGAGGATCTCGGCGCCGTGACAACAAACACCACGTACGGGTACTATCAGAGCAGCACGAGCACGCCCGCGGTGGAGTTTTTGAACAATAACGTGACGGTGCGGCGCGCGGGTACGGGTACCAAGTACGGTATCTACCTCGCCGGGGCCGACACGCTGATCAGCAACTACAACAACCTGTTTGTGAATGCGGCGAGTGGTACCAACACGGTGGGCGCACGGAATGCGGTTTCGTACAACACGCTTGTGCTCTGGCAGGGTTTGATCAACGGCTACGACATCAACAGCGTGAGTGTGGATCCCTCCTACGAAAATGCGGCGAACGGCAATTTCAAACCACAGACGGCAGCTCTCGACAACGCGGGAACAAATCTCTCCAGCGCGGGTTGCAGTTGTGTGACCGACGACATCCTTGGAACCTCGCGAAGCAGCACGCCCGATCTCGGCGCGTACGAGTTCACCGCGAGCAGCATGACAGTATCCTCGGTGGCTGCGACGCAGTCGCTGATCTCGTCGGTGCCGGCCGGCGCCCGCAACGCGCGCATTCTCGGCATCGAGATTACGGCGGTTGGCGCGGTGTCACCGATATCGCTGACCGATCTGCGTCTGACCACGACGGGAACAACCAGCGCGTCCGACATCGACAGCGCGCAGGTGTTCTACACCGGCACCAGTTCGGTGTTTGACTCCACGAATCAGTTCGGCGCCGGCATCGCGAATCCCAGCGGTGCTTTCACCCTGAGTGGTTCCCAGGCGCTGGTTCCGGGCACAAACTACTTCTGGCTTGTGTACGACGTGAACAGCGGTGCAAGTGCCTGCAACGTGCTCGACGCGACACTCGACAGCGCGATAGCGGGCGGCACGGGGTATGCGTCGTCACCCTCGTCGCCGAGCGGCGCGCGCTACATCAAGTCGGCGCTGAGCGGCACGTATACGGTGAGCAATGTCGGCACTCCGTCCTGCACCACCTACCTGTCGATTGCCGACGCCTTCGCCGATCTGACAACGCTCGGAGTTGCGGGTCCGGTCACCTTCAACGTCGCGGCGGGTCATACGGAGACGGGCATCAACATGCTGCTCTCCACCACCACGTCCAACGCCACCAACACAATCACCTTCCAGAAATCCGGTTCCGGCGCGAATCCGCTTATCACGGCGGGTACAGGCGTCGGCGGAGAGGACGGCGTGATCGAGATCGAAGGAACCGACTATGTGACCTTCGACGGCATCGACGTGCAGGAAAGCTCGTCGAATCTGAATGCGACCACGCAGGCCGAGTACGCGTATTCGACGTTGAAGCGTTCCACCACCGACGGTGCGCGGTATGTCACCGTCCGGAACGCGACTCTGACATTGAACAAGGCAAACAGCGGCACAGCGGCTGTCTATCAGAATAATCACACCGCGGCCGATCCGACCCTGCTGACCATCACCGACACGGCGGGTTCGTCTTCGTACAACCGGTTCTATAATCTGACCATCAGCAACACAAACATGGGCTTCTACGTGTACGGCGCGTCGGATTCCGTGTACTACGATCACGGCACCGAGATCGGCGTCGCCGGCGGCAACACCGTGTCGAATTTCGGTGGTGGGACGAACACGGGGTACGGCATGTACATCGCGTATCAGGATAATCTGAAAGTCGCGAACAACACCGTCAACGGCCTGTTCGGACATCTTGGCTCGGCGTACGGTCTCTACCTCACGACCGCGCTGAACGCCAATTTCGACGTATACAACAATTACGTCTCGATCAACGACAGTGCCGCCTCGAGCACCCTGTACGGTATCGGCATCACAATGGGCAGTTCGGGAACCTCGAACACCGCGAACGTGTACAACAACCGTGTCGAGAACTGTTCCTACCCGACATCGACCTCCGGGGTGTTCTACGGCATGTATAATTCGAGCAGCCAATACCGCCTGAACATGTACGGCAACACAGTTGCCAACAACACGCTCGGCAGCGGCGCGGTGACGTCGACCGGCGCGATGTACGGCATTTATTCCTCGGCATCAAACACCGCGGTCGGTTCGCAGCACGATATCTATAACAACACGGTGCGTGGGAACAGCCGTGTACAGTCCACGGCGGGCTCGGGGACGAATTACTTCTTCTACATCCCGGGTGCGGGTGAAACTCTGAACCTCTACAACAATGTCGTGGGCAACAACAACGGTTTCGGTACGGGATCCACGTACGGCATGTACGTTTCGGCGTCGAGTCTCACGAAGAACATCTACGGAAATACCATCGATACGCTTTCCGCCGCGGGCGGCAGCGTGTACGGCATGTACCTCACGAGCGGCACGACGGTGAATCTCAGCCGCAACACCATCGGCGGTGTGTCGGCGACAGCGTCCGCGGGTCTGGCGTACGGTGTATACGTATCGTCCGGCACCACGGTGAATTTGGTCAACAACCTCGTGTCGAACATCACCGCGCCAACCGGCAGTGGCAACCCGTCCATCTACGGCGTGTACATCAGCGGACCGACCACGCAGCGGATGTACCACAATTCGATTTACCTCGACGGTTCGAGCACGTCGCCTTCATTTGGCGCAACGGGCCTGTATGCCAGCACCACGCCGACGGTCGATCTGCGCGGCAACATCATCGTGAACAATTCCACGCCCGGCACCACCGGCCGCGTGGTTGCGTATCAGCGTTCGTCGACGACGATCTCATCGATGCTCGACTCCTCGAACACAAACTGCCTGTATGCGGGCACGCCTTCGACGCAGCGTCTGCTGTTCTATGATGGCACAAATACGGATCAGACGCTCACGCAGTACAAGGCCCGCGTCACACCGCGCGATGCGGCGGCGGTGACGGAACTTCCGCCGTTTATCAATACGACAACCGCTCCATACAACCTGCACCTCTCCACATCGACGGCGACACAGTGTGAAGGTTCGGGCGCGCGTATCACCACGGTCGCTCTCGACAACGATTACGACGGCAACACGCGGTACGGCGCCACCGGCTACGCGGGTGCCAGTGTGACGGGCACCGACATCGGAGCGGATGAGGGCGACTTCACGATGCTCGATATTGTTGCTCCCAGCATTGCCTATTCAGCACTGCCCACGGGCATCGTCGCTGCGACACGCGCTTTCCAGAACGTTACAATCACCGATATCAGCGGTGTGAATGGTACAAGCGGCACACGTCCGCGTGTCTATTACAAGAAGGGCCGTCTCTACAACGAGTGGAACGACAACACCAGCGCCACCGAGGGCTGGAAATGGGTCGAAGCCAACGGCGGCACATCGCCGTTCGATTTCACCATCGACTACGCGAAACTCCCCGGCGGCAGCATCGCCAACGGCGATACCGTCTGGTACTTCGTCACCGCACAGGATATTGCCACCACGCCGAATGTCGGCATCTTCCGCGGAACGTTTGCGGCTGCTCCGAGCAGTGTGGCGCTTACAAACACGGCATTCCCGATCGGTGATACGGCGAACGTGTACAAGTACACCATCGCGGGAACGCTCAGCGGTACCGTGACCGTCCCTGGAACCTATCCGTCCCTGACGGGCGCGGGCGGTCTGTTTGAGGCCGTCAACGGCAGCGTGTTGAGCGGTGACCTTTTTGTCTCGATAACCGACAGCACATATGAGGACGGCACCTACGGATTAAACGCTGTTGCCACCAATCCTCCTAACTCTCCATTCACCATCCGTATCGAACCGAGCGGCGCCTCGCTGCGCACGATTCGCGGTATCACCACGAGCGGCATGATCCGGTTCAACGGCGCCGACCGTGTCACCTTCGACGGCCGCTACAACGGCAGTGGACGCTACCTGCGCCTGCTCAACATCGGTACCACGGCGCCGACGGTGCAGTTCGACAATGATGCCTCGAATGATACTCTCCGCTATATGATCGTGGAGGGCAATTACACCACGTCGACAGGTGGCATCATCCGCTTCAATGCGGGCACCACCACAGGCCACGACGACAACGTGATCACCCAGAGCTGGCTGCGCGCACGATCCGATTCGGCCAGTCTGCCCGGCTCGTGCATCTACGGCACAGGCGCGGCGAATATCACACACGACAATCTGAAGATCACCGACAACGAGTTCTCGAATTTCTACAACTACGGTATCTACGCGTCGACCAACGGACTCGGCAACAACCTCTCGATAAGCGGCAACAGCTTCTTCAACGATGGAAGTGTTGTGATCGCCTCCACACATTATCTGATCTATCTCTCCGTCGGAACACCGGTCGGCTACACCATCACCAACAATTTCTTTGGCGGATCGGCGCCGAATTGTGGAGGGGCCGCATATGTCGTCGGCGGCACGGGCACGTTCTACGGCACATATCTGAACACCGGCAGCACACTTACCAACGTGTTTTCGGGTAACACCTACCAGAACTTCTCGTTCACCGGTGCATCCGGCTCCTCGTATTGGATCTATATTGCCAGCGGAAAGGCGCAAGTCGGTGTGAGCAGTGGAAATCTCATCGGTGATGGAACGGTCGCAAGCAGCATTATGTCGACACGCGCCGGTACCACGTACCTCATGTATCTCACCTCGAGTGATTCACTGTGGGTGTACAATAACACTGTGGCGAACCTGACGTACACCGGCACGGCCTCGGCGGCGATGGCGGGAATGTATCGCACCGCCGGCGTGTCCGACATACGCGGGAATATGATTCATGACATCTCGAATGACTTTGCCAGCACAACCACAACCACAACATCTGCCCTGATCGGTCTCTCTCACACATCGACCGGTACGGGCCATGTGATTCGCGACAACCAGATCTACAATCTTTCGAACACAGGGGGCGGTGGCTCCGGAGTCACAGCGACCGCGGTTCAGGGTATTGTGATCGGTGGCAGCGGATCGACAGGAACCCTGAGCAACAACAAGGTGTACGGCCTCGTCAACAGCTCCGGAGCAACAAGCGGCGCGCTGTTGAACGGCATCCGGTCGTACTTCGGCAATTGGACCTTCGCGAACAACTACGTGTCGATCACAAACGCCGCGTCGAGCACTGATCCCACCATCGTCGGCATCTACGACGACAACGGAGCCGGTCCGGTGAAATACCTCCACAACAGCGTGTACATCGGTGGTTCAAGTGCGGGCAGTGTCGGAGCGTCCTCCGCTTTTGCACGGACTGCAGCGACGCCGGTCACGATCGTGAACAACCTGCTCTACAACGGGCGCAGTGGCGGATCCGGCAATATCGCGATCTCGACGGGTACTGGCGCCGCGACCTGGGTGTCGGATTACAACCTCTATGTTGTTCCCGACACAAGCAAGGTCGGCATCGTCGGGGCCACGCCCTACGGCTTCCATCTGTTCAAGTTGAACAATGGCAGCGATCTTTCGAGTTACGCGACCTCCACGTCCGCCGTCGCGGCGACGAGTCTGTTTGTGTCGCCGTCTACCGGCAATCTCAAGGTCGATTCGACAAACGCTGTCTGCTGGGCGGTGAATGGCAAGGGTGTTGCGGGTTCGCTCGCATCGTCCATCGCCGACGACTTCACTGCCATGGGTGTCCGTTCGACCACCGCGGGCACGGCCACCGACATCGGCGCCGACGAATTCACGACCAGTACCACGCCTCCCAGCGCGGTGCAGGTCGGTGGCATCGTGGCGGATGACTCGACGCTGTTCTACGACTATGGACGTCTGGTCGGAAAGATCTATTGGTACCCGGGTTACACGGGTCTTCCGTCCTCGCTGGACTTCAAGTTCTACACGGGTGTTGCGCCGTCGGGCGTGACGCAGGGCAATTACGGATCCGCGTATTGGAGCATCACGGAGACGGGCGGCAGCGGATACATGTACGATCTGACATTGTACTATGCTCCGAACATGCTTGGATCGGTGCCCTACGAATCGAACATCACGATGGGCAAACGCGACGGTACAAATCCCTGGGCCTCCTACCCGACATCGATCGTCGACACCGCCAACAACACCGTGAAACACGGCGGCTTCATCACGTTCTCTGAATTCACCATCGCCGATGTCGCGTCGCCGTTGCCTGTCGAACTTGCCGCCTTCACGGCACGTCTGCTCGGCAACACGGTGCGGCTCGATTGGAGTACGACGAGCGAACTCAACGCTTTCCGCTACGCAGTCGAGCGGCGTACGAACGCCGGCTGGGAGGAAATCGGATCGGTGAACGCACGCGGTTCGGTGGACACGCCGACCTCGTACAGCTTCATCGACGACCGCCTGCCGAAATCGGGCGACATCGTGTACCGTCTCCGTATGATCGATCGTGACGGCACGGTCGAGTATTCGAACGAGGTGCGTGTGGCACTGGGCACACCCGACGGCTTCCGTCTCTTTGCGAATTATCCGAATCCGTTTAATCCCGGCACCACGATCAGCTTCGCTCTTCCGACGGAAGAACACGTGACCGTTCGCGTCCACGACGCGTCGGGCCGTCTGGTTGAAACACTGCAGAACGGCGTGTTGCCCTCGGGCACACATTCGGTCACCTTCTTCGCGCGCGAACTGCCCAGTGGTGTGTATATCTACACTGTGACGGCAGGTGCGAGCACGAAGTCGGGCACGATGATTCTCGCGCGGTAGACGTGAGACGGTAGACGTAAAGACGTAAAGAGGTAAAGACGTAAAGACGTAAAGAGGTAAAGAGGTAAAGAGGTAAAGACGCCGTGTCAGTCTGGACCCGCGAGCGGGGAAGGGCGGCACGGCGTCTTCATTTTTCGTATTTCGAAAACGCCCTCCCTCCATCCCTCCCTCCACGGACGGCCGTCCCGGGCGTCCGTGCGCTGTGGCGGCGTTTGCACATCCACGGACGGCCGTCCCGGCCGTCCGCGCGCTATGGCGGCGTTTGCACATCCATGGACGGCCGTCCCGGCCGTCCGCGCGTTGCTCGCGCATTCGCACATCCCTCCACGGACGGCAGTCCCGGCCGTCCGCGCGCTTATCGCGTTCTGCAAGTATGGTTGTGCACCGCGGTGCGATATTCCCGGTCCATGGTCAGATAATTCCGCGTGATGGTCACATCATTCCGCGTGATGGTCACATCATTCCGCGTGATGGTCACATCGCTCCGCGTGATGGTCACATCGCTCCGCGTGATGGTCACATCGCTCCGCGTGATGGTCACATCATTCCGCGTGATGGTCACATCATTCCGCGTGATGGTCACATCATTCCGCGTGATGGTCACATCATTCCGCGTGATGGTCACATCGCTCCGCGTGATGGTCACATCATTCCGCGTGATGGTCACATCGCTCCGTGCGGCGGTCACATCATTCCGCGTGATGGTCACATCATTCCGCGTGATGGTCACATCGCTCCGCGCGGCTTTCAAACTCCACGGACGGCCGTCCCGGCCGTCCGCGCATTGCTCGCGCATTCGCACATCCACGGACGGCCGTCCCGGCCGTCCGCGCGCTGCACACGCCGCGTCCCCTCCCTCCACGGACGGCCGTCCCGGCCGTCCGCGCGCTATGGCGGCGTTTGCACATCCATGGACGGCCGTCCCGGCCGTCCGCGCGCTCTCCGCCCACCGCGCTCGATTCTCTCCAATCTGGAATTCTCCGAGGAAATCGTTGCTGCGGGCGACGTCCGGTCAGGGGGACGTCCGGCCCGAGGGGTATCCGGCCCGGGGGGTATCCGACCCGGGGGTCATGGTGGCAGGGGAGTCACTTGACCTTGAAACCGATCTTCCGTACTATAAGACATTCAATTCCTCGCTCGATTCGAGCGTCCCCCTAATATTCTGTCGAGATTCCTGCCCCTTCTGGAATGATTCCTCGTTTGCAGGTCGCGTCTGCATACTCCCGACCGGTGGTCCGACACATACCGGCGGGCCCTCTTGTGCCTACTCTCTTATCCTTCATTCATAGGTGATCCCATGACTCTGCGCTATGGATTCCAGCGTGCGGCGCTCCGGCCGGCGTTCGTATTGATCCTCGCTCTGTTCTGCCTCGCACCGGATTCGTTCGCGCAGCTCAGCGGAACGAAGACCATCGATCCGGGAGGCAGCGGCGTTAATAACTACACGACGTTCAGCGCCGCGATCAACGACCTGAACACCAACGGCGTCGGAGCGGGAGGTGTCACCTTCAACGTCGCGCCGGGTATCACCTTCACGGAAACCCTTCCCGCACTCACCGCAACGGGCACGAGCGCAAATCCCATCGTGTTCCAGAAGGGCGCGTCGGGCAGCAATCCTATCATTGTTCCCGCAACGGGCGGTTCGAAAATCCCCGGGCCTTTCGGCAATATGCAGGACGCCATCTTCCGAATTGTCGGAACGGATTACCTCACCATCGACGGTATCGATCTGGCCGATGATACGGTGTCCTTTACCACCTTCGCCACGCGATACGAATTCGGATATCTGCTGCTGAAGGCCAGCGTCACAAACGCCTGCCAGTATGTGACAATTCGGAATTGTAATGTCCGCCTCTCGCGCACGAGTGACCGCTCCATCGGCATCTATGTATCAAACATGCTTCCGGCGTGGTCGTCCTTAACGAGCGACACGGCAGTGGGCGGAATCACGGTCACCGCGGTGACGGGTCGCAGCGAGGCGATCAAGATCTACAACAACACGATCTCACATTGCCAGGTGCCGATTTACGTGCGAGGGTATGCACACGGCACCACACCGTACCATCTCTTTGACCACTTTATTGAGATCGGAAAGGACGGTGGGAACACCCTGAGCAATTACGGATTCGCGTCCTTCAATGCCTGTTACGGCATCTATACGATTTATCAGGACTCCATGCACGTTGCGAACAACAGTATTACCAATGGTGCGGGTTCAACCACCACAACCACCGGTATACTGACCAGCACCGCCGCAAGCGCAAGTGTCGACATCTACAACAACACCATCACGCTTACCGGCAGCGCTACAACGTCGCAACTCACCGGTATTTCGAACGGTGCGGGCAGCACGGCCGCATTGAACCTTGTCCGTATCTACGGGAATACGGTGACGGGATGTACATATCCGACCGCAACCAGTGGTGCCTTTAAAGGTATCGAGCAGACCGCCACGGCGAAAAAGGTGTTCATCTACCAGAACAACATCTACAGCAACACGCTGCCGGGTACCGGCGTCATGCATGGCATACACAACAGCGCCGCTATGGCCAACACCGACACCCTCAGGATCTACTCGAACAACGTGTACTCGCAGAGCAAGACCGGGGCCTCGGGTACCGGCGCGATGTACGGCATCCAGGCGTCAACCGCGCTCGTCGAGTTTTATGATAACTCCATTCATGACCTCACCTGTGCATCGGGACAGACGGGCACCATGTATGGCTACTACAACGGTGGTGCTCCCCTGACGGAAACGTACACCAATAACACCGTGTACAACCTGACACACAATGGTTCGGGCACGTTGTACGGAATGAGCATCACAACGTCCACTGGCACGAAGAACACATCCGTGAATCAGATTTACGGGCTTACGTCCGGCGGCACAGTGTATGGTTACGCCAGCGGCTATGGCACTGTGCACAACGTCTTTCGAAATAGGATCCATGATCTGACGACAACAGGGTCGAGCGCGACGGTCAACGGCATCTATCTCAGCACCAGCGCCTCCAATGTGAGCAACAACTTCATCTCCGATCTGCAGGCCACAACATCGACAAGCGCGACAGCCGTCAGTGGCATCTGGATCTACGGAGGAACCGCCGCGAATCTGTACTACAACACGGTGTATCTCGACGCGGTCAGTTCGTCCGCAACAACATTCGGCAGCAGTGCGGTGTACATCAACACCACACCGACGGTGGAGATGCGCAACAACATTTTTGCCAACAACTCCACAGCGGGCCCGACAGGTGGATTCACCGTGGCGTATCGCCGGACCAGCACGACGCTTACCTCGTACGCGTCCGGTTCGAACAACAACTGTTTCTACGGAGGTGCAACACCCGCCGCGAATTATCTGATCTTCTACGACGGAACCAATTCCGATCAGACCATGGCGGCATACAAGACACGCGTGAGCACGCGTGATGCCTCGTCGTTCCGAGAACTGCCGCCTTTCCTGAACACAGGCGCAACTCCGTATGATCTGCATCTCGACACCAGCACACCGACGCAGTGTGAAAGCGGCGGCACGTCGGTGACCGGGTACCTTGTGGATTACGACAATGACGCGCGTTTTGGATCCGGTTCCTACACCGGTCTCGGCTCCGCTCCGGATGTTGGTGCGGATGAAGGGGACTTCACCGTTCTAGATCTTATTGGTCCGAGCATTTCGTACACGACGCTTGGCAACGGTCCGCTTGCCGGAACACGCAGTTTCCAGAATGTGACAATCTCCGATGCCAGCGGTGTCAACACGACCAGTGGAACGAATCCACGCGTGTATTACAAGAAGGGTTCGCTGTACAACGAATGGAACGATAACACCAGTGCCACGAATGGATGGAAGTGGGTTGAAACAGCGTCGACATCGAATCCCTACTCGTTTACTATCGACTATTCGAAACTGCCGACGGCGCTTGCTCTCGGTGATACGGTGTATTACTTCGTGGTAGCACAGGATAATGCCGGTACACCCAACGTCGGCATCAACAGCGGGAGCTTTGCGTCCACCCCGTCCAGTGTCGCGCTTACCGCTCCGGCCTTCCCGATCGGCGGTACGCTGAACAAATACTTCATCGCCGGATCCGTGCAGGATACGATTTCTGTCGGTGTTGGCGGTCGCCTCGCGAAACTGAAGACGGCGTTCGATTTTATCAATTCCTCGGTGATTACCGGTGATGTTATTGTGCGTGTGGTGGGCAACACGGTGGAAGATACCATGGCCACACTCAACGCGCTGGCGGTCGATCCCTCCACGGCGCAGTACGGCGTGCGTGTGGTGCCCGTGGGCAATGTTACCGTCGCGAGCAACAACACCACTCCGGCCGTGTTCAACGGCGCGGCGCTGATCCGGCTCTTTGATGCGGACCGTATCTGTATCGACGGTATCAACAGCGGCGGCAACAGTCTGACGCTGCAGGTGAACGACACAACAAAGACCACCGCGGTCGTGTGGTTCTCGAGCAACGGCAACTCTCTCGGCGCGTCAAGCGACACGGTGAAGAACTGTTCGATCATCGGCGCGCTGCGGCAGAACGTAGGCAGCACCAATACCTTCGGCGTGCTTCTCGCCGGCACCTCCGTGACAACGGGCAGCACGGGCGCCGACAACGACAACAACGTGATCAGCGGCAACACCTTCAAACGCCTGCGCTACGGTGTGTACACCTACGGCGCCGCGGCCCCGAACGTGAACAACAATACCACGATCACCGGCAATATCATCGGTCCGGCGGCCTGGGGCGAGGACCAGATCGGCAAGGGCGGCATCGTGATTGCAAATGATTCGGCGGCAACCATAACGGACAATGAGATCCGTTATGTCGGCGGCCTGATCGGCGATGTTCCGTCCGGTACGGATCGTGCCGGTATCTCACTCGCAACCGACGCGGCCTGGACACCCACAACGGTGTACGTGCGCGACGCAAAGGTTCTGCGCAACAATATCCACGACATCATCGATCAGAAAAATTCCCTCTCGGCCGTGGGCATCGTTGTCGCCGGTGTGGATGGGACGAATCTGACAAGCAACATCATCGCGAACAACATGATCTCGAACGTGTTCGCGAACGGCACATCGCCTGACCGCGCGCTCGGCATCGGCATCGGGTCCGGCAACGGCGATTATATCGTGTACAACAGCATCTCGATGGTCGGTGATCTCGATCCGACCGGCACGGGTACGACCACGATGAGCGCACACGGCATCTTCGTGAACACCACATCGGCCACGAACCTGACGATCAAGAACAACAACGTGGCCGTGGATCTGACCTGCAACACAACGACGATCTACCACTCGCCCATCTATATTCCGTCCGCGCATCCCTGGGGCACGGGCGGACTCGATTACAACAACTGGTACTACCCGCTGACAAACACGCAGGGCCGCACGGGTTCCATCGCCGGCACGTATTACACCACCATGGCAACATGGCGCACGGCGGCGACACGCGACTCGAATTCCGTCGAGGTCAATCCGATGTTTACATCGGCCACTGATCTTCACGTGTCCAGCGGCACGTCGCGCACATCGCTCGAGTCCGGAGGGACGGCCATCGCTGCAGTGACAACCGACTACGACGGCCAGACGCGTCCGGGCGGCGGCGGCACCTCCAACGGCGGCGGCACCGCGCCCGACATCGGCGCCGACGAATTCGACGGCGTGCCCGAAGTGAACATGTACTACATCTCGAGCACCACGACGCAGCTTTCCACGCTGCCCGTGTTCCCGAACACGACGCCGAATCAGATCATCGGCGTGCAGGTGGTGACCGCGGGAAACAAGATCCCGATGAAGGCGAAACGATTCTACTTCACCAACACCAGCACATCGGCGGCGGATGTCTCGAACGCCAAGCTGTATTACACGGGCACGTCGCCGGTGTTTGCAACCACCACGCAGTTCGGCAGCACTGTCGCGGTTCCGGGCTCCGCTTTCTCGATGACAGACACTACGAAGAATCTCGCTGTGGGGACGAACTATTTCTGGCTCACCTACGACATCGTGAACGGCGCCACCATCGGCAACCAGGTGGACGCGCGGTGTGATTCGTTGAACGTGGCCGACACCCTTCGTATTCCGTCGGTGACCGATCCCGCCGGAACACGCACCATCACGGGTCCGATCGCGGGTACGTACACCGTCGGTACCGGCGGCACCTATCCCAAGTTGTCGGACGCCTTCGCGGCGGCGAACCTCGCCGGACTCGCGGGCGACGTGCGTTTTGAAATCATCAGCGACATCAGCGAGACTGTCTCGGCCTCACTGAACCAGTGGAACGAATTCCCGCCGGCATCGAATTTCTCGATCACGGTGGTGCCTTCGGGCGGCAGTTGGACCGTCAGCGGCCCGATAGCAGGTGGCGCGCTGGTGAAACTCAACGGCGCCGACCGTGTGCGCATCGACGGACTCAACAGCGGCGGCAACGCACTCACGCTGCGCAACACCGATTCCTCGGGCACCGACGCCGTTGTATGGCTTTCGTCCGTGGGCGCGGGGCAGGGCGCGACACGCGACACCCTGATGAACCTCACCATCATCGGCGGCGGATCACCAGTCACCAACAGCAGCGTCACCTTCGGCATCTATAACGGCGGCAGTTCCATCAGTGCCACCACCGTGGGCAACGACAACGATTACAACGTGATCACGAACAACACCATCACGCGCGTCCGCTACGGTATCGCAACCGTCGGCGGCAGCGCGGCGAATCCCAACTTCGGGACCAAGATCACCAACAACATCGTGGGTCCCGCCTCGTACGGTGTCGACATGATCGGCAAGTGCGGCATCCTGGCCTCGAACGAGGAAGATCTTGTTGTAACGGGCAACGAGGTGCGTTTCATCGGCAACCGCATCGGCGACACACCCTCCGGCACCGATCTCGTGGGCATCAGTCTTTCGAGTGACGCCGCGTGGACCGCAACAAGCACGTATCTGAAAAACGCCACCGTGTCGCGGAACATGGTTCACGACATCGCCGAAGAGAAGACCTTCTCCGGTGTCGGCATCCTGCTTGCAGGCGTGAACGGCAGCATCGCAAGCTCGAACACCGTTGCGAACAACATGATCTACAACGTGCTGGCAAACGGCACGGGCTCGGATCAAGCACTGGGTATCGGCATTGCGGCCGGCTTCGGCGATCGTATCGTGTACAACAGCATACGCCTCAGTGGTGATGCCGATCCGACCGGCGCCTCGGCAAACAGTGTCAGCAGCTACGGAATTTCGGTGTACAGCACCGCGATACTGAATCCCACCATCCGCAACAACGTGGTGTACACCGACGTGACGTCGAACACCGGCACGTTGTACCACGGAGCCATCTACCTTCCCGCCTCGTATTCCTTCGGCAGCGGCGTGATGGACAACAACGACTGGTACTACGTGGCATCGAACACGCAGGCGCGCCTCGGGGCGGTGAGCACCACGTATTACACGGCCATGAGCGCCTGGCGCGGTGCGACACTGCAGGACGCCGCGTCCCTCAATGTTGATCCGAGCTTCACATCGGCGACCGACCTTCACATCGGCAGCGGTGCAACACCGAATGCTCTCGAGTCCTCGGCGGTTGCGATCGCGGGTCTGACAACGGACTACGACGGCCAGACGCGTCCGGGCGGCGGCGGCACGAGCAACGGCGGCGGCACGGCTCCCGACATGGGCGCTGATGAATTCGACGGCGCGCCGGCCGATCTCGTCGCTCCGGCGATCACGTACACTCCGCTGACCAACTCCGCGTCGACCACATCACGCACGGTGAGCAGCTTCGCCACCATCACCGACGCAAGCGGTGTCAACACCACGAGCGGCACACGTCCGCGCCTGTATTACAAGAAGGGCGGCACGACGAACTGGAACTCGTACACCGACAACACCAGCGCCAGCGCGGGTTGGAAGTATGTCGAGGCCAGCAACACCACGTCACCCTTCAGCTTCACGATTGACTATTCGCTGCTGCCGCTCGGCGTTGTGTCGGGCGACACGATTCAGTATTTCGTTGTTGCGCAGGACAATGCCGCGACACCGAACGTGGGCATGCTCTCGGGCGTGTTCGCCGCGGCTCCTTCAAGCGTCGATGTCGGCAGCGCCGGCTTCCCGCTCAGCGGCACGATCAATTCCTACAAGATCGTGACGGCGACCATCAGCGGTAACGTGACGGTGGGCCCCCTGGGCACGTACACATCCCTGACCAAGACCGGCGGACTCTTCGCCGACATCAACAGCAAGGTTGTGACGGGCGACATCACCGTGACCATCATCGACAGTCTGAACGAGGACGGCACCTTCGCCCTGAATCAGTGGGCCGAGGATCCGCCCAACAGCAACTTCACCATCACGATCGTTCCCGACGGCACTGTGGAGCGGACGATATATGGCGCGGCTGCCATCTCCCTCATCCGTCTCGACGGTGCGGATCGTGTGACCATAGACGGACGTTACTCGGGCAGCGGACGGTATCTCCGCATTGTCAACAATGTCACGGGTAATCCGTCTTTCGCGTTCGTCAACGACGCATCGAACAACGTCGTCCGGAACTGCATCTTCGAAGGTGCGAACACCATCGCCGCGAGCGGTGTGATGATCGTGACCGTGTCGACCGTGAACGGCAACGATAACAACGTGATCACGGATAATCTCTTTTCCGGGATGCGGTACACCTCCGGACGGCCTGCCACGATGTTGTACTCGGGCAATTCGACCGCGGGCGCGCCTTCGAACAGCGACTGCCGTGTGACGAAGAACGAATTCCGCAACTTCACCAACTACGGCGTGTATCTGACCACCTCCCGCACCGGTTCGAACTGGGTGGTGGACAGCAACATGTTCTATCAGACCGAAACACGCTCAACGCAGCTCAACGCGATTTACTGCGACCAGGGCGACGGACACAGTTTCCGCTACAACAGCATCGGCGGCAGCGACGCGGTGCGCGGCGGCGCGGCGATGACCACCACCTACGCCACCACGCCGGCCTTCCAGGGCATCTACTTCGCCGGACCCCTCGGAGCGACAAACACCATCTCCAACAACATCATCGGCAACGTGACAACAAGCGCCGCTGGTCAGTACAACATCTATGCGACCTCGGGCAACCTGAACATCACCGACAACCGCATCGGTTCGAACACCGCCGGATCCGACACGTTGTTTGCCTCCACAAGCACAACGTACGGCGTGTACTACTCCGGCAACGGCACGGTGACTGTTGACAACGACACGGTGGGATACATCCAGAGCAACAACGTCGTGTACCCGATCTACATACCGGGCGGCACGGCGACGATCACGGATAACATCGTGAACCACGTCGCCGCGGGAAGCACGTTATACGGCCTCTACTACGCCGGCAATAACAGTGCGACAATCAGCGGAAACACCCTGAGCGGTCTGACCGGCGCCGCCACCACGCTTGCGGGTATTTATTTTTCGAGCAGCGGCGGCAACAACACACTCTCGAACAACTCGGTGTCGGGCCTCTACAACACGTCCACACAGTACGGCATGTATCACAGCGGCACGCTGGCGAACGCGACCATCTCGAACAACACGGTGAGCGGCAATACCGGCGCCTCGTCCATGTATGGAATACTCGTCGGTGTCACCGGGACGGTGTCGGTCACGAACAACACCGTGACCGGTTTCACAAACAACGGCGTCTCGTCGGGCATCTACGGCCTCTACGTCCAGAGCACGCTGCAGCCCGCAACGGTCAGCAACAACACCGTGTCGCAACTCACGAACAATTCGTTCCAGGGTTCGATACAAGGCATGACGATATCGTCCGCCGGTACAAACACCGTGACTTCGAACACCGTCGGCAATCTGACCAGCACACGCAAGGGCAACGTGTACATGTTGTACCTCGCGGGCGGCATCAACTCGGCCTCGAACAATATCGTGCATACCGGATCGACCGCCGCCGATTCCGTGCTGAACACCTTCTCGCTGCTCGGCTTCCTCGTCACCTCGTCGGCGGCGGGTCAGAATGTGTATCAGAACACCGTCTTTAATCTGACGAACACGTCCGCCAACGACAGCGCCACCGTCGTGGGCGGCATCTACGTCTCGACCACGCCCGGTGCGCAGATTCGTCGCAACAAGGTGTGGGACATCAGCAGCACCGGCGCGGGTCTGCAGTATCGCACGGCACGCCTCTACGGCATCTACGCGCAGTCGTCGGGCGCAGTTGTGTACAGCAACAACATGGTGGCGGTGGGCGATTCGATCGGCGCGCGTGTGAACTTCTCGGCCGCCGAGGATGTTGATTCGGTCACCACGAGCGAGTGGTACTACAACTCGTTCTACGTGACGGGCAACAATCCCGGAACCGACACCACCAACACCTACGCATTTAATCGTCGCGCACAGAGCACGATCACGTTCCGCAACAACCTCTGTTACAACGGTCGCACGGGAGGCACGGGCAAACACTACGCGATCGGCAACACACGCGCGACCTATCTGACGAACTGGAATCCGACCAATGTGGATTACAACCTGCTGGTCACAACCGATTCCGGTACTGTGGGTGATTGGGGTCCGTGGGGCTATCCGTACTCCGGCAAGGCGCTTTCAGCCTGGAAAGACAGTGCCGGCGGCGCATTCACGTACTACGCCACCACAAGCCAGCTTCCCTCGTCGATCTTCACGGATCCGAACAATGCGAATCTGAGCGTGGACGGCACCAACGCCGCCTCGTGGTACATGAACGGTAACGGCATCGCCGGATCCGCATCCAACAACATCGCGGACGATTACGCCGCCACGAGTGTGCGTTCGACGACGCTTGGTGTCGGGACCGACATCGGCGCCGACGAATTCACGGCTTCGGCCGCGCCGCCGTCGCTGATCGAAACCGGCAGTCTCGCTGCGGGTCAGATGTCGTATTACTGGTTCGGCGGACGCAAGGTCGCCGAAATCCTGTGGGGCACCGGCGGCACGCTGCCGAGCGCAGTCACAGGCCAGTATTATCCGGGCGTCAATCCTCCGAGTCCGCTGCAGGGACAGTATGCCAACGCGTACTGGAACTTCACTGCCACGGGTGGTTCGGGCTTCACGTACGACATGACGCTGTTCTACACACCGGCAATCTGGGGCACGTTGGGCACGGAAGCCAACGCGCGTCTTGCCAAGCGCGACGGCGGCGTGTGGACGCATTATCCGACATCGACCGTAAACACGACGGTAAAGTCCGTGACCGAAGCGGGTCTTGCCTCGTTCTCCGATTTCACGATAAGCGACAACACCAATCCGCTTCCTGTCGAACTCGTCTCGTTCCGCGCGCGACTGCTCGCGAACGCGGTGCGCCTCGACTGGAGGACGGCGAGCGAACTCAACTCGTACCGTTACTACATCGAGCGCCGCGGCATTGCGGGCTGGGATGAGATCGGCTTCGTGGACGCCCGCGGTTCTGTCGACACGCCGAGCGATTACACATTCACCGACGACCGCCTCCCGGCCGCGAAGGAATACGTGTACCGCCTGCGCATGACCGATCGCGACGGCAGTTTCTCGTACTCCAACGAAGTGCGTGTCTCGACCTCCATCGCGGGATTCGAACTGTTCGGCAACTATCCGAATCCGTTTAATCCGCAGACGGCGATCACCTTCGCGCTGCCTACCGACGAACACGTTGTCATCTCGGTGTTCGACGCGAACGGCAGGGAAGTGGCGATGGTGCACTCGGGCGCACTGCCCGCGGGCACACACTCCTTCACGTTTACCGCGCGCAATCTCCCGAGTGGTGTGTACCGATACACCGTGACGGCGGGTGCGCAGATGCGTGTGGGCTCCATGGTGCTCGCGCGGTAACCGTTTCATCGTACTGACACGGCAAGGGCGGTCGCACGACCGCCCTTGTTCGTTTCTCATCGCACATCTGTCCGTAGAGGGAGATGGGCTGCGCGCGATTACCCGTTCGAAGCCAGCAGCGCCGCCGCGCGTGTGATGAACTCCGGCAATGCGGCCCTGACAGCGGGCGACAGGCCCTCGTGAATGGAATACGGATCCTCGACCTCCATCGCGAGGATACGTATCGTGCGCGGGAAGGACAGTTCGAGCACATCCGCCATGGCAAGCACCTCGGGGAGCCCGGCATAATGCGGCGATGGAGCCGTGACGGTGCGGAACGATTCCGGGCCGAACTCCACAATGCTGCCGGGTGTATGGACGCCCGTGCACATCGCGTCGAGAATCAGCGCCGTGTCGTAGCCCTCGAGAATCTCAAGCAGCGCGAGGCCCGCCTCGGCCGATTCGATAACCTCGATGTCCGTGCCGCCAAGCGCGCGCAATCCGCGGGCCGCCTCGATGCCCACGCCGTCGTCGCCGAGTATGTCGTTGCCGAGACCGAGAACGAGTGTTGTCATGTCACCGGCGCAGTTCTCGATGCAGCGATCCGTCGCGTTTCAGAATTCGCGCGATCAACGGCATCTGTCCCGGCAGACTGTGTGTGGCGCAGGCGTGGCATGGATCATAGGCGCGAAATGCCATCTCGATTTTGTTCAACAGACCGTCCGACACTTCGCCGTTGTGAATGAGTCCGCGGGCCGCCTTCTCCACACTCATGGCCATGCGTGCCGCGTTGTTCTGCGTCGCGACGATGAGGTTGGCGCGAGTGATGACGCCCCGTTCATCGCTTTCGTAGTGATGTATCAGCGTGCCGCGCGGCGCCTCCACGACGCCGATGCCCACCGAGGGCTGCCGCGTCAATGCGGCGCGGATGTCGGTGCCGGTGATGTCGGGATCGTCGAGAAGCTCGTTGATACGCTCCGCGGCATACACCATTTCAACCACGCGCGCCCAGTGATTGGCGAGTGTGTGATGCACGGGATGGCTCAGTGTCGCGAAGTATTCGTCGAAGGCCTTCTGCGCCTCCGGCGTGGCCATGCCCTCGGCCGCGTTGAGCCGCGCCAGCGGCGCCACCGAGTAGATGCCGCTGTCGACACCTTCGCGGAATCCGTTCCATCCCACGGGTTTGAGGTAGCAGAACTTCACGTAACTCCACGGCTCCACGTGTTCGGCGATGTAATCGGCGTACAGCGCGCCGGGAAATCGCGCGTATACTTCACCGTTGGGATCCACAACCCTGATACTTCCGTCGTAGAAATTGACCCGGTTCTCGGAATCGACGAGCCCCATGTAGTAGGTCTTGTGTGTGTATGGATACGAGGTGATCAATTTCAGGTAGTCGTCGTTCTTCAGCACCACGTCTTTGAACACCTTCAGCGTGAAACGCGCGAAGTCGAGTCCGTCGCGCGCCACCTCGCGGAAACGCGGCAGCTCGGAGGGATCCAGGCGTTTCGCGACACCTCCCGGCAGTCCGAACACGGGATGTATCGCCTTGCCGCCGAGATGTTGTAACAGGCCGCGCAGCCGTTTCCGCATGTCGATGACACGCGTGCCCACTTCGAGTCCCACCGCGCCGATCACGCCGAGTATGTTGCGCTGCGCCGCGGGCGCGTCGGGCCCC
The DNA here is from genome assembly GCA_016218045.1 of Ignavibacteriota bacterium. Taxonomy (NCBI): domain Bacteria; kingdom Pseudomonadati; phylum Ignavibacteriota; species Ignavibacteriota bacterium. The sequence goes on along the minus strand of JACRFB010000024.1, from coordinate 72,121 downwards.
ACGATGAAGTCGGGCCCGCCGAGGACGAACACATGCAGCGCGTGATCCTCGAGCATAAATATGTTGTAGAGCAGCTCGCGCAGCTTCTTCGCCGTTGTGGTGGGTGTGACGTCGTAGAGGGCGTCGAGCGCCTTTGTACCGGCCATGTGATGCGCTGTGGGGCAGACGCCGCATATGCGGCTCGTGATCTGCGGCATATCCTCCGCCGGCCGACCCACGCTGAACACCTCGAAGCCCCGCAATTCCGGAACCTGAAAGTAGGCGCGTTCCACATCCCCGTTGTCATCGAGGAAAATGTCGATCTTGCCATGCCCTTCGAGCCGTGTGATCGGATCGATGGTGATACGCCGACCGCCCTCCTCGCGTGGTGTGATCTGCACGTCCTGTGTCTGAACTGTGCCGCGCGTCTCGTCGTTCATGGCGTCCTCAAGATTGTGGGGAGTCTGTCTGGGAATTGTGAACGCGCCGCAGCAGCGACGTCGCCAGTCCGTACCGGTAGAAGGTGCCGAGTGGATCCGGAATGGTGTCGAGCACGGAGCGAATCGCCTCCGGCTCCTCCGCGCCGATGTTCGAGGCGAGCGACGACATCATCTTCGCGCCCTGATCCAGCACCCGGGACGTGGGGCCGAAACACCCCGTGCAGGGCATGTTGCCGGAGGGACACAGCGCCTCGCAGCCGCCGCGTGTTGCAGGACCCATGCAGGGTACCGCCGCCGCGAGGAAACACGTGTCGTCGCGGACGAGTGTCGTGTGTGGTCGTCCGAACGCGTCGAAGTGCAGATCCACCGGCTTGCTGTCGCGCCGGGGGCACTCGTCGCAGAGCGCGGTGTCGGGCGCGAGCACCGTACCCTTGGGCGGTCGCGCTCCGCCGAGCAACGCGAACAGCGCCTCCTTGAGGAGACGTGGTGTCGGCGGACAGCCGGGGATCGTGTAATCGACATCCACGACCTGACCCAGACTCCGCACCGTGGCGCGGAAGCGGGGCAGGGTGACGGCAAATCCGTTTTCGCTGTGTTTCGCTTGAGGGCGCACACCCTCCGTATTGTCGACGGTGCTTGCGTCGTGGTAGACGTACTGCAGGATCCGTTCCTTCTCGTACAGATTCGCGAGCGCAGGAATGCCACCGCTGTGCGCGCACGATCCGTAGGCGATCAGAACCTGGCTCTTGCGGCGCAGCAGCCGCGCCATCTCTTCCTGTTCGGATGTGCGCACGGCGCCGTTGACCAGCGTCGCAAAGATGCTCGCGTCGGGCATCGCCTCGATGTCGCTTTTTTTGAAGTCCATTGCGACGGGCCAGAATACGATGTCCACCGCATCCACCACGGCCAGAATGTCCTCGGCGAGATCCACCACCGATTCCTCACAACCGCCGCAGGATGCGCACCAGTACAACCCCACCTTCGGTTTGTCAGACATGGCTTGGTTCCTCCTCCAACTGCAGTGCACGCGCCTCGTTTCCTTCCTCCAACTCGTTGTCCCACGACTGAAAGGTTCCGGGCAGGTTCAGCGGTCCGAGCACCGTGAGTGTGTCCACCATGCCGTTGATGACACTCTTCACCTTGTCGCCTTCCGAGGCGGAGATCCACTCGAGCCGGAAACGCTCACGGGCAATACCCATGCCGTCGAGAACGCGATGTACAAGTTCGGCGCGTCGCAGCATCTTCGTGTTGCCTTCGGCGTAGTGGCAATCGCCGGGATGACAGCCGCCGACCAGCACGCCGTCGGCGCCGCGCGCGAACGCCGCCAGGATAAATTGCGGATCGATGCGTCCGGAACACATGACGCGTATCACGCGTGTGTTCGGTGCGTATTTCATGCGCGCCACACCGGCAAGATCCGCCGCCGTGTATGTGCACCACGTGCAGAAAAAGGCCACGATGCACGGCCGCCACGCGGGAGCCGTGTCCGTTTGTTCGACAGTGTCGTTCATGTTGTCCTCGCTGTGCGCACGGTGTCAGTGGTAGGAGAGCAGGCCGTCGATCTCGCTGAGAATCTCGGCGTCTTCGAACAGGTGTTGACGAATGGATGCGGACGGACAGGACGCGACACATGTGCCACAACCCTTGCAGAGCGCCTCGTTGATACGCGCCTTCTTCGTCTCGTCGTCGCGTGTGATCGCGGTGTACGGGCACAGCGGCAGGCAGCTCAGGCAGCCCGAACAGGCATCATCGTCGATATATGCCGTGTTGGGTTCAAGCTCGAACGAACCCGCGTCGAGTAGCGCAAGCGCCTCCGCGGCGGCTCCTCCGGCCTGCGCGACGGTGTCGGGAATGTCCTTCGGTCCCTGGCAGGCGCCGGCGAGGTAGATGCCGTCGGTGAAGGTGCTGACGGGCGCGAGCTTCGGGTGGCGCTCGAGGAAGAAGCCGCCGGTGGAACAGGAGATGGTGAACATGCGCCGCACATCTTCCGCATCCTCCCGGGGTTCGAGGCCGGTGGAGAGTATCACCATGTCCACCGGTATCTTTCGTATCCGCCCGATCAGTGTGTCCTCGGCCTGCACTATCACGCGACCGCTGCCGTCCTCAGGCGGGGGCAGCGTTTCTGGTGTGATGTCGGCGACACGTCCGCGCACGAGATGTACACCCTCCGACGACACACGGTTGTAGAATTCCTCCATGCCCTTGCCCGCCGCGCGCATGTCGATGTAGAAACTGTACACCTCCGCGCCGGTCTTCTCCTTCACCAGATGCGCGAGTTTCAGCGAGTACATGCAGCAGACGCGCGAACACCAGCGGTTGTAATCCTCGTCGCGCGAACCGACGCAGTGCACGATCGCGACACGCTCGGGCGCGCGGCCGTTGCGCATCACCACCTCGCCGCCCGTCGGGCCCGACGAGTTTACGATGCGTTCGAACTCGAGTGCCGTGTACACGTTCGGCAGGACGCCGTACCCGTAGTACGGGATACGCTTCGGATCGAAGGCGCGGAAGCCCGTCGCCAGGATCACGGCCCCCACGTCAATGTCGATGTGTTCGGCCTGCTGCGAAAAATCGATCGCTTCGCGGTCCGCGCAAATCTGTACACACAGATCCTTGCATGTGCCCGTCTTGATGTGTACACAGTGCTCCGGGTCGATGACGGGCACGGGCGGCACCGCCTGCGGAAAGGGGATGTACACGGGCTTGCGTTTGCTGAGTCCCATGTTGAACTCGTCAGGCCAGCGACCGTTCTTGTAGATACAGGCCTCGATGCACTCGAGGCAGCCGACACAGAGGTCCTCGATCACATAGCGCGGCTTCCGCTTTACGGTCACGCGGTAATTGCCCACGTAGCCCTCGACGCGCTCCACCTCGGAGTATGTCCAGAGCGTGATGTTCGGGTGCGACTTCACCGCGGTCATCTTCGGGGTCAGAATACACGCCGCGCAGTCGAGCGTCGGAAACGTCTTGTCGAATTGCGCCATGTGTCCGCCGATGCTGGGATCGCGCTCAACGAGGTACACCTTCCTGCCTGCGTGCGCGATGGTGAGCGCCGCGTGTATGCCCGCGATGCCGCCGCCGACTACAAGCACGGCGGGTGTCACGTTGACGGAACGCCGTTCGAGCGGCTCGTGGAAGGCGACGCGCCGCACGGCCGCGCGCACCATGTCCATCGCCTTTCCCGTTGCAAGTTCGCCGTCGTTGTGCACCCACGACCCGTGTTCGCGGATGTTCACCATGTGCATATAAAATGGATTCAACCCGCCGCGCTCGGTGGCGTTGCGGAATGTCTGTTCATGCAGCAGCGGGGAACACGAGGCGACAACAATGCGGTTCAGCGCGTGCTCGCGGATGTCCTGCTCGAGCAGCGCCTGTCCCGGATCCGAACACATGTACTTGTAGTCGCGCGCAAGTACGACGCCGGGCAGCCGCGCGGCGTACGCGGCAACCCGCTCCACGTCGATGAGTCCGGCGATGTTGCTGCCGCAGTGACAGATGTAGAAGCCGACGCGGATCTCTCCGTTGCCGTCCATGTTATTGTCCTCCGAGCGATTCGACGAGCAATTCCATTATGTCGCGTACCTCCATGCGCTGGTCCATGCCGGCCACCTTTACGGCGTCCTCGAACCGCGACACCTCGTATGGACACGCGATGGCAAGCACGTCGGCGCCTGTTGCGATGGCCTCGCGAATGCGCCGGTCCGACAGGCGTTCCATGTTGCGCGCCTTGTAGTAGGTGTCAAGCCACATGCCGCCGCCCCCGCCGCCGCAGCACACCGCGTTCTCGCGGTTGTGCGCCATCTCCACGAGCGAGAGTCCCGGTATGGCCTTCAGCAGTGCGCGCGGTTCGTCGAACAGGGCGTTGTGGCGGCCGAGGCAGCACGAGTCGTGATACGTCGCCGTCTTGTGTATGGGCGAGGTAAGCTGCGGCGCGAGCACGTCGAGCCGCGCGGCGACGAAGCCGAGGACCGATTCCACCGGGTAATCAAAACCGAACATCGGGTAGCGGTACTTGAACGCGTCCAGCGCATGGGGATCGGATACGATGATCCGGTTGAATCGGTATTTCTGAAGGATGGACATGGTGTAGTCGATGAGCGCCTCCGACAGGCCCGGCTCCCAGGAGAGACGTCCGCAGTCGCCCGCCGCGCGTTCCTCGTTTCCGAGTATGGCCACGTCGGCGCCGATGGCGTGAAAGACGCGGGCCGTCGCGCGCGCGATATCCTGGCCGCGGGGATGGAATGACAGATCGGATTCGACGAACCAGAGCGCATCGGCCGGTCGCGGATCTTCGGAGAATATCCGTACGGGCACGGGACTCGTGCGCGTCCACTGCGCGCGCTTTCTTCCCGATTCGCCCATCGGATTGCCATAGCGGTACGTGTTTTCAACCGCCTTCTGTAATTCGGCGGGCATCTGCGCGAGCCGCAATATGCTCTGCTCCTTGACCAGCGGCAGAAGGATCTCCGTGAGACGGATGTTGCGCGGACACTTCGTCTGGCACGCGTAACAGTTGACGCACTTGACGAGACTGTCGGAATTGAAGACGTCTTCGATCAACCCCGCTTTCAGCATCGTGATGATGCGGCGCGCCGGATACTCCATGTACTCACCATGCGGGCACGTGCCCGCGCAGGTGCCGCATTGGATGCAGGAAAGAATTCTGCGTCCCTCCTCGGAATCGTACAAACGATCCAGCGTCACTCCCCAGATCTGTTCGACGGCATGTTCGGTGGCAAGCATGGGTCAGGTTCCCTCGGCTTCGTGAATGGATGTGGAAACGGACTGCCAGACGAGTTCGGCGAGTTCACGGATCGTGAGACGGCCCTCGATATTTGCGGTCTTCACCGCGTCCAGAAACATGACAAGATCCTTCGGGCAGGCGGCAACGAGTGTATCCACCTGCGGCAATGCCGCGGCTTCGCGTACGCGGCTCTCCGCCGGACGTTCGAGCGCGCCCGGCCTGTCCTCCATCCAGAGGCGGCCGCCTCCCGCCCCGCAGCAGTACCCATCGCGGCCCGCGCGTGGCATTTCGGTAAGTCTTACACCGAGCGCCTCGAGGGTGCGACGCGGCGCGTCGTATATTCCGTTATAACGCCCGAGGTAGCAGGCGTCGTGGTACGTGGCGCGAAGTCCGAGCGGCGTTGTGTTCAACACACCCGTGGCCAGAATCTCGGCGAGAACCTCGCTGTGATGACGGACGCGGAACGACCCGCCGAGCGCGGGGTACTCGTTCCGCAGCGTGTTGTATGTGTGCGGGTCGGTGGTGATGATCTCGTCGAACGTACACTTGGCAAGTACGGCGAGATTCTTCTCGGCGAGCATCTGGAACAGTCCCTCTTCGCCGACACGCCGCGCATCGTTTCCTGCGCAGCGCTCGGCCTCGTACAGTATGCCGAATTCGACGCCCGCCGCGTGCAGGATTTGCGCCATTGCGCGTGTGCTCCCATGTGCACGGACGTCGTACGAGGCGGTGTCGCCGACAAACCAGAGTGTCTGCACCGCCTGTTTGCGCGCGTCGGGAATCTTGAAGGGAAGTCCCACGCTCCATTTTGCACGCGCGCGTTCCGATTGTCCGAACGAGTTGCCGTACCGTGTCATCGCCACAAGAGTGTCCTGCAGATGTGTATCCACGCGGCCGCGCGACACTTCGTGGCGGCGCGCGCGGATGAGCAGCGGGATGTGTTCGTTGCGCACGGGGCAGTGTTCCATACAACTGTAACATGTGGCGCAGGCCCAGACCTGCTCGGGCGCGAGGATCTCGTCCGATAGTACAGCAGGCGAGCCGCCGTTCCGGGAGCGCGCGAGAACGGATCCTGTCGTCAGCATGTGTTCCTTGAACGCATGTACAACGTCCTGCGGCGAGAGCCCTTCACCGCTGTTGTGCGAGGGACAGGCGCGGTCGCAGCGTCCGCACTCGGCGCACGACAGCGACGATAACAACTCGCGCCAGGTGAAATCCCGCAGATCCAGTCGCTCATTCGCCGACAGGTCTCCATCGCCGGGCAGACTGCCTTTTGGCGAAAGATCCGAGAAGTACACATTGAACGGCGACACCAGCAGATGGAAATGTTTCGAGTAGGGCAGGTACGAAAAAAATCCGAGCACGATGGCGGTGTGCAGCCACCAGAACACGGTTGCCACGATTTCGGCGGAGCGTCCGTCCGCAAACACAACGGCCGCCAGTGCCGATGAGACGGGGCGCCACGCGGACGCATGACCCTCGTATGCGACCGCCGCCGATCCGCCGGCCAGAGCCGTGATCATCACCAGCGCGATGAGTGTCAGAATGATGGCCGCGTCGACAGTGCGCTTCACTCCTTCCGGTCGCAGCACATACCGACGCACCGCGGATATCACCAACGCGGCAAGCACCAGTGCGCCGAACACATCGATCAGCAGCGCAATGGGACCGATCTGCTCAGGCCACGGCAAACCGGAATCCGGCAGCAGGCCGCGCAGAAGTGACCAGGCGAAGGAGACGGCGTACACCACAAAACCCCAGAAAATCACGAGGTGAACCGGCCACACAATGGTATGCACGGGCGAGCTGTGATCGCGGAATCGTGGTTGAAGAAACACATCCCGGACCACCAGCGCGAGCCGTCTGCCGACATGTGAGAAACGGTTGTCGGATTTCGAGAGCCGCAGAATACGCACCCAGAACGCTGCGCGAAGCGCGAACAGCAGGAGCGAGACGGCGACGAGCAGCACGAGCCAGATTGTGCCGGAGAGTCCGGCGACGGAATGCAATGTGGGTTCCATGCCGGACTCGATCATGTGTGTTGTACAACGTTCTCGAGCGCCTCCAGCAGCGCGGGCACGACATCGAGCGCGTCGGCGGCCACGCCGTAATGCGCCACGTTGAATATCGGCGCCGTCCTGTCGGTGTTTATGGCGATGATCAGACCGGCGTCCTTCATTCCTTCAACATGCTCCGGTGCTCCGCTGATGCCGAATGCCATGTACACACGCGGTTTGACCATGAGGCCCGAGCGGCCTATCTGCCGCGTAAGCGGCAGCCAGCCCTGGTCGATGACGGGACGTGATGCGCATACGGCGCCGTTGAGCTTCGATGCCAGTTCCTCCACGATGCCGATGTTTTCCTTGTTCTGAATACCGCGGCCGACCGAGAGCAGCACGGGCATCTGCGCGAGATCCACATCTCCCGGGGCGGGCGGAATGAACCGTGTCGCGCGCATGCGCTGGTCCGGTAGCACGGGTGAGGGCAGTTTGACGGGTGATGGTGTGCCGGTGACGCAGCCCTCCTGCTCCTGGAACGCTCCGGCGAGGACGCACAGGACCGCCGGTGTCGAATCGACAAGCACATCCACAAGGATCTTTCCACCGTACTGTCTGCTGCATGCCGTGATTCCATCGTGCGTGATGTCGAAATCGATGCAGTTGGTCACCAGCCGCGCACCGGTGTCGGCGGCAAACAATGCGGCCACATCGCTCGCCAGCGTGGTGGCGGGCATAAGCAGCAGGCCTGGCTGTGTCAAGGCCGCGGCGTCGTGCACCGACTGCAGCATGCCCTCGGGTGTCGGACTTGTCGCGGCATCGTGTTCGACGATGAGAACCCGGTGCGCCGCACCGAAGGAGGCGACTTCTTCCTCCGTGGCGGGTCCCGGCAGAAGAACAGAGATGTCGGATCCGTGTGCTTCTGCGAGAGCACGCGCCTTCCCGAGCAGTTCGTAGACGATCCCGGGGATGCCGCTGCGCAGACGTTCCGCGTACACGAGAATGTTCGTGTTCATTGATCACCTCAGGACATTGTGTTCTTGGAGTATGTCGACGAGTTGTTGTGCCACCGCCCCGGGATCTCCGTCCAGCATCACCGCCGAACCGGTTGACTCCACTTTACGCATTGAGAGCACGCGCCCCCATGTAGGATGCGCGGTCTCGGGCGCTGCATATTCCGAGATATGCGCCTGCGCCTTGGTCTGGCGGATGCGCGATATGGGCACATAGCGCGGGGGCTGTTCCGCCGCCTGTATGCCAATCAACGCCGGCAGGTGTACCTCGATCTCCGAGAACGCCCCTCCGGGATATTCCTTTCGGACGAGTGCGCGTCCCGCGTCGCCGTTGACCGACACGCCGTTGACGCTGCCGACGTAGGGAATGCCGAGTCCGCGGGCGAGGAAGGCGCCTGTCGGACCTTCCACGTCGTCTATGCTCTGCACGCCGGTCAGAATCACATCGTACGGATGTGTACATACCGTGTCTTGCAGCGCCGTCGCGAGCCGCGTGGAGGAGGCGCCGTCGGAAAAATCCGCCGTGATTTTCCCGGCGCTGTCGGCGCCCTTCGCCAGCGCGGAGTACAACATGTCGTCGGCTTCGCCGATGTCGATGGTGACGACGTGTACGGTACCGCCGTGCCTTTCCTTCAGCAGCAGTGCCTGTTCGAGCGCGTGTTCATCGTACTCGCTCGGGATATATCGCAGCCATGTGCTGTCGAGTGTGGTACCTCCGGCGTCGATTTCGAGCTCTTCGACGAGGTCCGGCACCTGCTTGAGAAAAACGAGAATGTCCATCTGTTTACGCTCCTTCGTCTGGTGAGCTGCTGTCGCCGGGTGTTGTTGCAACGCCGGGCGGAGACACGGATAAAAATGACGGCAGCGCGACTGTCGCCTCGAGTAAGACGCTGTCGCCAAGCTTCAGCGTCGTGCGATCGGAGATGGGGATGTCGAAACAGATTGCGGTCAGGAGCACCCGCGCAGTACGCGCGTCGCCACGCTCGCGTAATTCTACAATCTCTCCGACGAGACTCACTCGTCCGGGTCGCGGGAGTTTTTTCATGCGGCGGGGAATGGGGGAAAAAGGGAAATAATATCCGTTATATGTTGCAATTCCCATGCCTGACGGAATGTGAAAAAACTCCCGAATAAACGCGATGTCGAGAACAAAAGTGGCGGAAATCCGTTATCCCCTGCGGTTCTCCGTCAATAAAATCGTATGTCCCGGAATCGACTGGCGGGGTCTGTGCCTACTCTGTATCGAGTCCGTGGCGGTGAAGGCGGTCGCGGAACGTCGAGAGGCGGAGACCGAGCCGACGAGCGGCTTGCGAGCGGTTTCCGTGGGACGTTCGCAAGGCGCGCTTCAGAAGTGTGAACTCAATACACGAGAGTATATCGTCAAGTCCGCGGTGCTCGTCCATGGCGCAGCGCACGCACTCTTCGAATCCGTGCGGTACGTGTTTGTCCTGCCGGATTTCGTCGGGGAGGTCCGCGATCTGCACGGTGTCGCCAGCAAAGAGGCTCAGACGTTGCGCCACGTTGCGGAGTTCGCGCACGTTGCCCGGCCACGAGTAAGCACAGAGACGCGCGAGTGCGTCGGGATGGACGTGGATCTCCCTGTCGGAGGCGTACCGCTGCAGAAAGTGTTCGATCAGAAGTGGCACATCATCACGGCGGTCGCGGAGCGGAGGGATGTATATCGGCACAACATTGATGCGATAAAAAAGATCGGATCGGAAGAAACCCCGGTGCACCAGATTCTGCAGATCCACCTTCGTTGCACAAATGAGACGGATGTCGATCGAAACGGATCTGACGGATCCGACACGCATCACTTCGCCCGTCTCCAACACACGCAGGAGTTTCGGCTGCAGATGTAACGGAAAATCGTCGATGTCGTCGAGGAACATTGTGCCATGATTCGCCAATTCGAACAGCCCCTTCTTGTCGGCGATGGCGTTGGTGTAGGCGCCCTTTTCATGCCCGAAAATCTCACTCTCGAGCAACTCCGGCGGAAGTGTCGCGAGACCGACTTTGACGAACGGCCGGTTATTTCTGTTGCTGTGCCGGTGTATGTACTCCGCCACCACCTCCTTGCCCACACCCGTTTCACCGACCAGCAGCACGGCGCTGCTGGATGGTGCGATCGTACTCAATCGTTCGAAAACGCCGAGCATCGTCGCACTGCGCGCGAGAAACGTATGGGTCGTCAACGGCACGGACGCACCAGCTTGTGAAAGTACAATACATATGGGACACGAATCGTAGTAAAAATCAACAATCGTGAAATCAATGTCAATTATGGCATCGGATTTCTTTCATCAATCTCACAACGGGCGCATTTTCCGCCCCATTCGCTGGGAAATGAACCCGTCGTGTGCCATGTTGGAACGCACTATCCTCATTCGATTATACAGACATGCAAGAAGACGAAATACTCGGCAAAGCATACGACAGCCGGCTGATGAAGCGGCTGCTGATATACGTGCGTCCCTATCGGTGGCACATCGCGGGCGCGATCCTGCTCACCATCCTCATCTCCGCGCTCGGACCCGTCCGCCCCTGGCTCACAAAAATCGCCGTCGACGACTATATCGCGAACAAGGACGCGGCGGGACTGCTGCGCATCGCGCTGCTCCTGCTCGCGACGCTGATCTTCCAGGGTCTCGTGCAGTATGTCATGACCTACTTCACGCAGTGGATCGGGCAACGGACCATCCTCGACATACGCATGCAGGTGTACCGCAAGCTTCAGCGGATGTCCCTGTCCTTTTTCGACAAGAATCCGGTCGGCCGTCTCGTCACGCGTGTCACCGGCGACGTCGAGGTGTTGAACGAGATGTTCTCGTCGGGACTCGTGACCGTGTTCGCCGACGTGTTCATCATCATCTGGATCATGGTGTTTATGTTCACCATCGACTGGGGCCTCTCGCTCGTGACACTCAGCGTGCTGCCTCTGCTGATGTATGCCACGCTGCTCTTCCGGCGCAAGGTGCGCGACTCGTATCGCGACATCCGTTTCCAGGTGGCGCGGCTCAACAGCTTCACGCAGGAGCACGTGTCGGGCATGGCCACGGTGCAGCTCTTCGGGCGCGAGAACGACGCGTACAAGAAACACGAGGCGATCAACGCCGCGCACACGCATTCACACGTGAAGTCGGTTTTTTATTACGCCGTGTTTTTCCCGGCGGTGGATTTCCTCAGTTCGCTCGCGGTGGCGCTCATCGTCTGGTACGCGGGCGGGGGAGTGATCGGCGGCGTGATGACACTCGGCACGCTGATCTCCTTCATCCAGTACACCGAAATGTTCTTCCGGCCCGTGCGTGATCTGTCGGAGAAATACAACATCATGCAGACCGCGATGGCCTCGTCCGAACGCATCTTCACGCTGCTCGACGACGATTCCGTCATCCCCGAACCGCCCGAGGAGGCCGCCGGATTTGATCCGCGCGCCGGCATAGAATTCCGCAATGTGCGTTTTGCGTACAACGGCGAGGACTGGGTCCTGCGCGACGTCTCCTTCACGATTCCGGCGGGCAAAACCGTGGCCATCGTGGGCGCGACGGGCGCGGGAAAATCCACCATCATCAATCTCCTCGGACGCCTCTACGACATTCAGCACGGAAGCATTCTCATCGGCGGTGTGGACATACGGTCGGTGTCGTCGCGGCAATTGCGCCGTGCGATAGGCGTGGTGCTGCAGGACGTGTTCCTTTTCTCGGGCGACATACGCGGCAACATCACACTGGGCGACGAGCGCATCAGCGACGAACGCGTCCGCGAGGTGGCCCGGCTCGTCGGCATCGACCGCTTCATCGAGCGGCTGCCCGACGGCTATGCCACCGAGGTGAAGGAGCGTGGAGCGACACTGTCGGTCGGCCAGAAGCAACTGCTGGCCTTTGCGCGCGCGCTGGCCTACGATCCGTCGATCCTCATTCTCGACGAGGCCACCTCGAGCGTCGACACCGAATCGGAGCAGTTGATTCAGGAGGCCATATCGCGGCTGCTTTCGGGCCGCACATCCATCGTTATCGCGCACCGGCTCTCCACTATTCAGAACGCCGATAAGATCATCGTGATGCACAAGGGGCAGCTCCGCGAGAAGGGAACACATCAGGAACTCCTCGCCGCCGACGGAATCTACAAGCGGCTGTATATGCTGCAGTACAAGGATCAGGAGCTGGTTACGAGGAGCTAGGAGTTAGGGGTTAGGATCTAGATGTGGGAGTTGGGGGCTGGGGGAGTGTGGTCTATTCTATTCGGTGTGAGGAGACAGGATAGAGGAGACAGGAGGAATATCGGGCTGGGGCGCGCGGTGTATCGGCGCGGCCCCAAATCGCAGAGAGCCCGCGAAGCGGGCGGCATACGCACCCTCACCCCGTCCCACTCCCCGTTCCGGGAAAGGGTGACTGATCTGTTCCGGGCTGTGTTTTGTGCGTGTTCCGTGGTGGTGTAGGGCGACCGCCGGTCGCCCCTGTCGGATGTGATTCGCGACTCACGCACACGCCGCATGGATCGCGGAGAGAATCGGACCGCTGTGTCGCTTTATCGTCTAATCGTCCAATCGTCTAATCGTCTGATCGTCTGATCGTCTGATCGTCTAATCGTCTAATCGTCCAATCGTCTGATCGTCTGATCGTCTGATCGTCTGATCGTCTGATCGTCTGATCGTCTAATCGTCTGATCGTCTGATCGTCTCATCGCCTTAAGAGTCCGCAGAGCCCGCGAAGCGGGCGGCATTCATCAACCCACGCCGTGAGGCGTGGGGATCGGCAACGGGAGGATCACGTCGCATTCAATGCTCATCCTGCAGCCCACTCCCCCTTCGCCCTCTTAAAAAGAGGGGGTAATCCGATTTTATGGGTGTTCAGTCGCCTCTCGTCTCCCGTCTCTCGTCTCCCGTCTCTCGTCTCCCGTCTCCCGTCTCTCGTCTCCCGCATCCTGTCTCCTGTCTCCTCACACGGATAGAGTTGATCAATCTACCCTCTACCCATCTACTCTCTAACCCGCTACCACCTCCACTCCCAGCCCTGGCGATACATTCGACTACCGCATTCGATTCCGCTCGTCCCAGATCGGATACAACAGCCGGTAATCACCGAAGCCGCTCTCATCGATGAAGACGAAGCGCCGGTTGATGTCGTAGTATTCCCAGACCTCGTAGGGTTTCGTTTCCACATCGAGAGGATGCCGGTCGACGGCGCTGGGCGGACCGTAGATGATGTACACCATGCCGCGGTCGGTTTTCCAGCCGGGGATGTAATGGCCGAAGCGCTCGTTGGCGTACGAGACACGTGTGTAGTATTCGATCATGGCGCGATTGGTCGGCGAGCCGGGCGTCGGATTGTTCCGCTCCCAGAACGCGTCGAAGCGCTTGCGCCGCTCCGCGTCGTCGGGCGCGTCCTTGATGTTGTCCAGCTCGTCACCCTTCGCAAAATAGCGCAGTTGTTCCACCGCCTCGTCGAGGTCCGTGATCGTGAGCGGGGTGCCGCCGCTGAGCCATTCGACGACAAAGGAGCGAGACGAACGGGCCAGCACAACGGTGCTGTCGTCGGAGCGTGTCACAATCAGTTCGAGTTCGTAGGCCCCCACACCAAGCACGGGTCCGGCCACACGTGTGAGGAATGTGTTGACGCCCTGCCGCACGGCCTGCCGCATCCTCGCGGAAGTGACCGTCGTTTTACGGCGGGTGATTTTGTACTCGATGCCGACGGACGCGATGGTGAAGGGATTGTACACTTCGTAGAACAGCGTGAAGCCGTCACTGAGCGCGGCGATGTTGGGATTCAGATGCGGCGCGATGCGGCGCTTCAAACCCGATTCGTCCACCGAACCCACCAGCATCATGTCGCTCATGGCGAAGATGTTCGGATCAAATTTACGGACGTCGATCTTTTTTGTGCTGCGGAATTCCGTCGACGACTCCTTGTCCTCGAACAGGATCTCGATGATGTACGATCCCGGCTCGAGGGGAATCGACTTCTGTGTCACGTCCGATGTCTGTGGATCGGTGGTGCCCTCCAGCGAGGTGCGTTCCACTTTGCGCGTCCAGCTCTCCTCCTTGATGCGCGCGCCGTCCTCGTCGTTGATGATTGCGCTGAGAGTGTACGCGCCGGTATAGCCGTCGGACTTTCGAATGAAGGTGATGATGTCGAAGGGGATCTGCACGTAGATGTCCACGCGGCTCGCGAGGCCGAACGCGTCGGACTGCGCGAAGTTCAACGCGTCGAAGTAGAAGGCCTGCGGCCGGCCGATGCGGGCGGGCTGCTGGCTTTCGACCTGCGAGAGGGCGCGCGGCGCTGCCGCGGCGAGAAGGAGCACAAGGAACGCGTGGTGGACGGAAACGCGCATGGGGTCACCCGGCGATGGTGGCGATGAGATCGAATTCGTTCGCTTCGACAATTCTAACAGGAACAAAGGTCCCGATCAACGGGGGGACCGGAAATGCCTGCAAGGGAACAAGCACTTCGTTGTCCACCTCCGGCGCGTCGTGCTCGGTGCGTCCCACGGCATAGCCGCCCTCGACACGGTCGATGAGTATCTCGCATGCGCTTCCAACCTTCGCGAGATTCTTCTCGAGAGAGATGCCGGCCTGCAATTCCATCACCGCGGCGCGCCGCCGTTCCTTTTCCTCCTGCGGCACGGGATCGCCCAGCGCGAAGGCCGCGGTGTCGTCCTCCTGCGAATAGGTGAAAACCCCGAGGCGGTCGAAGCGTGTCTCCTCCACAAACCGCAGAAGCTCGTCGAACGACTCCTCGGTTTCGGTCGGATATCCCACGATCATCGTGCTGCGGATGGTGATGCCGGGCACGCGGGCGCGCATCTCGTCGATCAGCTCGCGTGTCGCGCGGCGCGTGATGCCGCGACGCATCGACTTGAGCACATCGTCGGCCGCGTGCTGCACGGGGATGTCGACGTAGGCGCATACCGACGGCTCGTCGCGCAGCACGTCGAGCACATCGCGCGGGAAGCGCGTCGGAAAGGCGTACATGAGGCGCACCCAGCGTATGCCGTCGATGTGCGCGAGTTCGCGCAGCAGGGCGGCGAGACGCCGTTCGCCGTAGAGGTCCAGGCCGTAGTACGTCGTGTCCTGTGCGATCACCACCAGCTCGCGCACGCCGTGCAGCGCCAGCAGCTTCGCTTCGTGCACGACTTCCTCGATGGGTTTCGACACGTGTCCGCCGCGCATGAGCGGGATGGCGCAGAACGAACACGGGTTGTCGCAGCCCTCCGAGATTTTGAGGTACGCAAAATGCGCGGGTGTGGTCAGATGCCGCTCGCCGAGCAGCTCGCGGCGGTAGCGCCCGCCGAGCGTCTCAATGATGCGCTGAAAATCGGTGACGCCGAAAAACGCGTCCACTTCCGGGATGTCGCGCGACAGATCGTCCTTGTACCGCTCCGACAGGCAGCCGGCCACGTACAGCCGCTCGAGGGCGCCCTGTTTCTTGCGCTCCGCGGCGGTGAGGATGGTGTGAATCGATTCCTCCTTGGCCGCGTCGATGAATCCGCACGTATTGATGATGACGGCGTCGGCGTTGTTGGGATCGTCGGCGAGCTCGAGGCCGTTGACCTCGAGCTGGCGGAGCAGAATTTCGGAGTCGACGGTATTTTTTGAGCAGCCGAGCGTGATGAGCGCGACGCGTGTATGCGGCCGGGTTTTCATGGGTGTCCTTTCGTGATGTATCGGCCGTCAGGCCTGCGACGCGTCCGCGTGCAGGGCCTCGAGCACGCGCGCGATGTCGGATGGAACGTCCACCGCGGGCGAGCGCCGCGCCGCGCGTCCCACCCCGATCCGCATGCCGTGGTCGAGCGCGCGGAGCTGTTCGAGTTTTTCCGTGTCCTCGAGCGTGCTCGGCGGCAGCGACGCGAATCGCAGCAGTGCGTCGCGCCTGAAGCCGTACAGGCCGATGTGTCCGAGATACACGGCCAGGGCCGCCTCGTCGCGGGCGTGCGGAATGCGCGCGCGGGAGAAGTACAGCGCGTGCCCGTCGAGTGCCACGACGGCTTTGACGATGTTGGGATCCGCCGCCTCCTCCGCGCTGATGGGGGAGGCGAGTGTTGCGATGTCGAACGAGGGATCCGATCGCAGCATGCCGACCACGGTGTCGATGCCGCGCGGATCGAGCAGCGGCTCGTCGCCCTGCACGTTCACGATGATGCCCTCGGCCTCGTCTCTTGCGGCATACGCAACGCGCTCGGTGCCCGAGGGCAGTTCCGGGGGCGTTAACCGCGCCTCCGCGCCGCAGTCGCGCGCAACGTCCGCGATGTCGCTATTGTCGGTCGCCACGAGCACGCGCGCCTCGCCGCCGCAGCTTGCGCGACAACGGTCGATCACATGCGCGATCATGGGCCGGCCCGCGATGTCGGCCAGCGGCTTGCCCGGAAAACGCGACGATGCGTAGCGCGCGGGAATGACGATCAGCACCGCCTCGCTCGTGCTCATTCGCCGCCGCCCTGTGTGCCCAGCGCCTTGGGCACGGTGAAATATCCCTCGGCGGACGCCGGCGCGTTGCGCAACGCCGCATCCGCGGGCAGGGGAGCGTGCGCCTCGTCGGGCCGCAGCGATGCGCTGTCGACGGTGGGAATGTCGAAGGGCTCCACATCCGTGGTGTCCACGCGCGCAAGCGCGTCCACAAATTCGATGATGCGGTTGAGCTGCGCGCCCAGTGCTTCGGCCTCGGCGTCGCTGAACGACAGCCGCGCGAGACGCGCGATGTGGTCGAACTGTTCCCGCGAGACGCTCATGCGGCGGCCGTCAGACGGCTTTCTCGAAGATCCGGTAGGTCTTGTACGCTTCCGCGTTCATCAGCTTCGCCGCGCGCACCATCATGGTGTTGTCCTCCAACACCCACGAGGCCTCGCCGAAGTGAATGCCGCGCGCCATGGCGCGGTTCACGATCTCGTAGTACATCACGGCGTCGAAGCCCTTTTCACGGTGCTCCGGCAGCACGCCCAACACGAGGATGCGCATCTTCGTGATCTTCTTTGTGCCGGTGAGCAGACGCAGCGCGCCGGGTATCAGCCAGCCGCGCTTGTTGTGGATCAGCACTTCGTTGATGTTCGGCAGTGTGAGCGCGAAGCCGATCGGCTCGCCCTGTTTCTCGAGTACAAACGCGAATTCCTCGAAGTTGCGCATCACCTGCACAAGATCCGCCGCGAGAGCGTCGAATTCCTCGTCGGTCATCGATACGGCGCCCCAGTTCTTCTCCCACGCGCGGTTGTACAGACTCTTGATGATCGGCAGCTCGCGCGCCACGTTTTTGAGATCGAGGTTGCGTATCGTCACACCCTGGCGCTCGCGCACGGCCTTCTGCACGCGGTCGAGCTTCGGGGTCACCACGCCGTCGGACGTGATCGCAAAGGCGAAGAGGTCCTTCTCCTTCACGAAGCCCGCCTGCTCGATGAGACGCGCGTAATAGCGCGGATTGTAGGTCATCAGTATCAGCGGCGGATCGTCGTAGCCGTCCACCAGCAGACCGAGCTCGTCGTTGATCGAGGGATTCAGCGGACCGCGCATGCGCGTCTTGCCCTGCGCGCGGAGCCACTCCGCCGCCGCGGCGAACAACGCGTCGGCCGCCTGCTGGTCGTCGATACACTCGAAGAAACCGAAAAAGCCGACCTCGTCGTTGTGAATCTCGTTGTGCCGGTCGTTCACGATCGCAGCGATGCGCCCCACCGGAGCCCCGTCGCGCTCGGCCAGAAAAAGCTGTATGCGTCCGTGTTTGTAAAACGGATTCTTTTTGGTGTCGAGAAGCTTTTTCCTGTCGAAGATCAGGGGCGGCACCCAATACGGGTCGTCGCGGTAAAAGGCCCACTGGAGCTTGATGAAGACTAGGCGTTCGGCCTCGGTCGTGAGCGGTCGGACTGTCACTGCCATGCGGCGGACCCTTGTGTTAAGCGATGAGGCCGAGTTCGCGGCCGATGTCGCCGCTGATTTCGAGGATGCGGTCGAGATGATGTTTTTCGTGCGAGGCCATAAAACTCGTGCGCAGCATCTGCAGGCCCTGCGGCACGCCCGGGCTGATGAAGGCGTTCACGAACACGCCCGCGTCGAAGAGCTTGCGCCAGAAGATGAACGTGCGCTCGTCGTCGCCGATCACGACGGGCACCACGCCCGTCTGGCCGGGGATCACATTGAAGCCCAGCTTGATGAAGCCCTCGCGCATGTACGCGGCGTTGGCGACGACGCGGGTCACGAGATCGGGCTGCTCCTCGAGCACGTCGAGCGCCGCCAGCGCAGCCGCGACGCTTGCGGGTGTGGGACTCGCGCTGAATATCAGTGCCAGCGAATGGTGCTTCAGATAATTGATGACCGAGCGGTCGCCGACAACAAAACCGCCCAGGCTCGCAAAGGTCTTGCTGAACGTGCCCATCGTCATGTCGACGTCGTCGATGAGGCCGAAGTGGCTCGCGGTGCCGCGTCCGCCTTCGCCGATCACACCCACCGAATGGGCGTCGTCGATAAGGATGCGCGCGTTGTGTTTCTTCGCCGCTGCAACCAGCGCGGGCAGATCCACGATCTCGCCCGTGGTGCTGAAGACGCCGTCCGACACGATGAGTGTGCCCTTGCCTTCGGGGATGGTCGAGAGCACGTTCTCGAGGTCGGCCATGTCGTTGTGTTTGTAGCGCAGCATCGTCGCGTACGCGCCCTTCGCCATCAGATTGCCGACCTGTATGCAGGCGTGGTTGTCCTTGTCCGACACCACATACTCTCCGCGCTGCACGAGGGTGAAAATGACACCCTGCGCGGTCTGGTAGCCGGTCGAGAACAGCAGGCAGGATTCTTTGCCCAGGAACGCCGCGAGGCGCTCCTCCATGATGTTGTGCAGGTCGAGCGTGCCGGTCAGGTAGCGAGATCCGGAGCAGCCGGTGCCGTATCGGTTGATCGCGTCGAGACTCGCCTGCTTCACTTTCGGATGTGCCGTCAGGCCGAGGTAGTTGTTCGACCCCGCCATGATCACCTTCCGGCCCTCTATCGAGACGATGGGACCTTCATTTTCCTCGATGGCACGGAAATACGGATATACACCGGCCGCCTTCACTTCGTCGGCGCGTGTAAACGAACGGCATTTGTCGAATAAATCCACAGGGACTCCTTTCAGCTACGGTGGCCGATCACGTACACGGCCCGCGCCACCGCGTCGGCGCGAGTGCGGGAGATTCCCCGGGGATGTGATGACCGTGAATCGCAGGTATGTGCGGTTTTGAGCACATGGAAAATTTGAATATACTTTTGGGCGTTCTGAAATGCAATGAGAACGCCCTTCCTGCACCTCATTCCGCAAATTCGGACCTTATGATCGCCTGTGTCACGGGAGCAAACGGTTTCATCGGAAGCCATGTTGTGGATCGGCTCCTCGCCGAGGGATATACCGTCCGCGCCCTCGTGCGCAAGAGCAGCAATCTCCGCTGGCTCGAAGGGAAAAACGTCGACTTTGTCTACGGCGATGTACGCGATGCGGCATCGCTGCCTGCCTTTGTGGCGAACGCCGATCTGATTTTCCATATCGCGGCCCTCGTCAAGGCGCGCACGCGCGACGAGTACTTCGAGGCAAATGAACGCGCCACGCGCCGCCTCCTCGAGGCCGCGCGTCTCCATGCGCCCGGCCTGCGGCGATTCCTCTACGTGAGCAGCCAGACGGCGGGCGGCCCGGCGCCCTCGCTCGACGCGCCCGTAACCGAGGATTCGCCTCCCAATCCGATCACAACCTACGGCGAATCAAAAATCGCCGCTGAAAAAGTGGTGAAGGAATACACGGGCGTTCTGCCCTGGACCATCGTCCGGCCGCCCGCCGTGTTTGGTCCGCGCGACACCGAGATTTTCATCTATTTCCAGACTGTGGCGCGTGGCCTGAATTCGATCATCGGCCTCGGGGAAAAACGGCTGAATCTCATCTATGTCGAGGATCTGGTCGACGGGTTCTTCCGTGCGGCGACTGCCGATATCGCGCTGCACCAGACCTACTTCATCGCCAGCAAGGCCTTCTACTCCTGGCCCGAGGTCGGATCGATCGTCGGTCGGGCGCTCGGAAAAAAATACTTCACGGTCCGGATTCCTCACGCCGTGGTCTATGCGCTTGCGGCGGTGGCACAGGCCGTGGCCGCCATCAGCGGCAGGGCAGCCACGCTGAATCTCGAAAAGGCCCGCGACATCACGCGCCAATACTGGATTTGCGACGTGTCGAAGGCCGAACGCGACCTCGGCTTCCGCGAGAACACGACCATCGACGAGGCGATACGGCGCACCGTCGCCTGGTACCGCGAGCAGGGCTGGCTGCGCTGAACCGCGTTACGTGGGGTCGCGATACAGACCGGTTGCCTCGATGAAGGTGGCCACAGTCCACGGCACAAGGTAGCGCACGCTTTTGCCCTCGCGTGCGCGCGCGCGGATGTCGGTGGACGAGAAGTCGACCGCGGGCATCCTGAAGCTGCGCGCGTGTGTCCCGTACGGAGAGGTGTGCAACGGGGCCTCCGCGGCGCCGCGGCGCGCGACGGCGAGTGTGGCGAGGTGGACGATCTCGTCCGGATCCCGCCAGAGATGAAACTCGGCGAATGCGTCGGCACCGAGCAGCAGGTGCAGCGTGTCGTCCGGACGTGTCGCGCGCAGATGGCGCAACGTGTCGACGGTGTACGACACGGTCGGTCGCAGGGCCTCGAAATGGTCGCAGGCGAAAAACGGATTGTCGCTCACTGCAAGCGCCACCATTTCGCAGCGGGTCTCCGCATCGGGCGTTCCGCCGCCGTCCTTGAAGGGCGAACGCCAGGCCGGTACAAAAAGCACGAGGTCGAGACCCAGCTCCACGCGCGCACTTTCGGCCAGAAGCAGGTGCCCGTTGTGCGGCGGATTAAATGTGCCCCCCAGTACGCCGACGTTCATGACACGGATGTGACGAAGCTCTCGGCGTGACGCGCGAGGCAGGTGAAGGTGGCGGCGTAGGTTGCCGCATCCTCGTTCTCGGCCTCGGCAATAAATCGGACAAGTTCATCCTTTGTGCCGAGCGTTTTCCAGGGCATCAGCGAATACACCGCGGACTCGTCCGGCGATACCACGCCGAGGCCCGCGAGCAGGGGAGTCTCGGCGGCGCCCGCGATGCCTGCGAGCAGGGTGTCGTTCGGATGCCGCAGCCCGATGGCGTACACGTCCTGGCTTTCTGTCGGCCCCAGCACGAGCGCGTCGTCGAAGGTGTCGAGCAGCAGGAAGGCCGTCTCTATCGCGCGCAGCGGGGCATGCAGGGCGTCGGCGAACACCAGCAGCACGTGTTTGTGTCCCGCGTCGAAGGCGTCCTCGAAGGCGTCGATCAGGCGCTCGGCGGCAGTGTCGCCGTTCTGCATGGCGATCTCGGCTGAGGGCGCGGCGGCTGCGGCCAGCGGGTGTAGCATGACGTCCGACAGCAGTATGCGCAGATTCGCGAGCGGCAAGGAACTGAAGCGACGCGCGGCATCAACGAGGTAGGCGGCGCGCAGTTCCGCGGCGATGTCCTCGCCGAGTGGCGCAAGTCCGTCGCGTGCTCCCGCGGCGTTGTGGGATGTGTCGAAAAGGATAAGGGAGTTCGGCGATCGCATGGTTCATCGTCGCGCGCGGCGCGACAGGGGAGAATACGGAACAGCGCGGAGTTCTTGGAACAGGGCCCGCTTTGCCGTGCGCTGGTCGGATCCGGGCGGTACAGCGACAATGAGTGTGGCGAAAAAATACAGCTTTAAGAGCCAAAAGGAAATGCGGCTGTTGTGCAGGGAATAATACCGGACCTGCCCCAATCGATACCACCGCCTGATGCGCGGATCGCCCGCGGACTGCGAGCCCCCGCCGAGGTGCACGATGCTCGCGCGTGGTTCGTAGCGCACACGGTAGCCGGCGAGCCGCGCGCGCCTGCAGAGGTCCGCGTCTTCGAAGTAAAAAAAGTACTCTTCGTCGAAACCGCCCGTCGCGTTGAAACAGGCGCGTGATATCATGAATGCCGCGCCGGTCACCCAGTCCACGTCGTGCGCATGATCGGCCTCAGCGCGGCGGCGTTCGAAGTGCGGCCCGCCTCCCGCCCGGCTTTCGCGCTGGCGCCGGCGCTCGCGGAATTCCGACACGAGTCCGGGATCCTCTCCGTATGATAACTGAAAACGCCCGTCCGGGAACGAGAGCCGCGGAGCGGCGATGCCGAGCGCCGCATCCTCGTCGAACAGCGCGGCCAGTGGCGCCGCGATGTTGTCGCTGAGTTCGATGTCGTTGTTCAGTATGAACAGCAGCGCGCCCGACGCGGCGCGCGCGCCCGCGTTGCAGGCGGCCCCGTATCCGCGGTTGCTCTCGAAACGCACGATGATGTCGGCATCGTCCGAATGGAACGGCGTCTCGGCGCCGTTGTCCACCACCACGATCTCGGCGGGCAGGCCGCATGCGTGTGTCCGAAGCTGGCGCAGACACGTGTGTGTGTACTCCGCCGGACCGAAATGCACGACGATGTACGAGATGCGCGGCTGCGGCCGCGGAGTGGACTCAGGAGCGGGCATCACGCGCGCGACGGATGCACACCTCGCGGCCCAGGAGTTCCGCGATCACGGGAAGCTCGGGTCCGTGCGCGCGCCCGGTCAGCGCCGCGCGCAGCGGCAGAAACAGTTCCTTGCCCTTAATTCCCGAGGCCTTCTGCACACCCTGTATCGCGGCCTTGATCGCGCCGCGTTCCCAGGGATTCACTCCGGTGCAGGCCTCGGCGAAGAGGTCGAGCACGGTCGCGGCCGTGTCCGCGGCGAGCGCGGCACGCACCTCGTCGCTCTCGGGCGCGACACGCTCCGCAAAGAAAAAGACCGCTTCATCCGCTATATCGGCGGGCCGCACGAGGTGTGTGGCGAGCGCCGCGACGATGGCCTCGACACGCGCCGTGTCGCTGATGTCGGCGCCCGCCGCGGCGAGATGCGGCGCGCAGAGCGCTGCCAGGTCGGCGGGCGCCATAGCCCGCAGGTACTGGCCGTTGAACCAGTCGAGTTTGGCTGGATCGAACACGGCGCCCGCCTTGCCCACGCGGTCGAGGGTGAAAAGGGACGCGAGTGTTTCCAGCGAAAAAATCTCGGTGTCGTCGGATGTGTTCCACCCGAGCAGCGCCACAAAATTGACGAGTGCGGGCGCAAGGTACCCCTTGGCGCGGTAGTCCTCCACCGCCACGTCGCCCTGGCGCTTGCTGAGCTTGGTGCGGTCGGGATTCAGCAGCAGCGGCAGATGCGCAAACTGAGGGGGATCCCAACCCAGGGCCTCGTAGAGCAGCACGTGTTTGGCCGTCGAAGGCAGCCATTCCTCGCCGCGTATCACATGGCTGATCGCCATCGCGTGATCGTCCACCACGTTGGCGAGATGATAGGTGGGGAAGCCGTCGGATTTGAGCAGCACCTGGTCGTCGACCACCGCGCACGAGACGCGGATCTCGCCGCGGATGATGTCCTGAAACACCACCTCGCCCGCCAGCGGCACCTTCATGCGCACGGTGTGCGCCGCTCCGGCCGCGAGCCGCGCCTCGACGTCTTCAGGGCGCAGCATACGGCAGCGACGGTCGTACATCGGCGGACGCTTGGCTTCGGCCTGCTCGCGCCTCTGGGTTTCCAGTTCCTCGGCGGTGCAGAAGCAGCGGTACGCCCGGCCCTCGGCGAGGAGGCGTTCGACGTGTGTACGGTATATCTCGAGTCGTTCGGATTGGATGTACGGGCCGTGCGGACCCCCGATGCCCGGACCCTCGTCGAAGTCGAGTCCGGCCCAGCGCAGCGTGTCGATCAGATTTTCCTGCGCGCCTTCCACGAAGCGCGTGCGGTCGGTGTCTTCGATCCGCAGCACAAAGGCGCCGCCGTGATGCCGCGCGAAGAGGTAGTTATAGAGGGCGGTGCGCAGGCCGCCCACGTGCAGATAGCCCGTGGGGCTCGGAGCGAACCGTACGCGTACCGCGGCCCCGCCGTTGGCGGTAGGAGATGTGTGTGTCTGTGTCATGACCCCGAATATACGGGCAAAGCCGGGCGTGGAAAAAATGCGCCCGGTCCGTTTTTGCCTGCCCGGCGCAGTGGCATCGGCCCTCCGAGAGGCGTATTTTGCGGCATCGGCGCGTTCCGTGAAACACCGTGCCCGAAAGTTAGTATATTGGCGATTGACACAAACCGCATGCGACCATGAACGACCTTTTTTCCGAGGAACAGATTGCCGGCATCGGCCTGGTGCTGGGCGCCGAACCGCGACGCGAGAACACGCTGATACGCTTCGACGTCCCCGCCGCGCAGGAAGCGCGCCGCGTGACCGTCGAGATATATCCGCGCATCCCGATCGGCCAGACCGAAGGCGCGCTCGTGTGTGTGTACACGGCCAACGCGAATCTGCAGCTCCAGCATTGCTCGGGTGTTGTGGTGAGCGAAATGCTCGGCGAGGTCACCTTCGTCGCGGAATTCGGCGGCAAGGTCTCGGGCCTCATCGTCGAGAAGGGGGGCGGCTGCTCCCTGTACGCGAATGTCGACCGATCCCTGCTCTCGGGCGACTTCACCACACTCGGCCCCGAGGTCATGATGTCGGGCATCGCCCTCTCCCTCACCGAAATGGTGCTGCCCGACGACGACGAGACGCTTCCGACCGATCCCGCCTGAGGCGGCACGCATGACCGTCACCGTCACCTTCGCGGCGCGACTGGGTTCCATCGGCGCCGCCATTTTTCGCGACGCCTGTCTGCTCGTTCTGCGGGGGGAAAAAAAACGGGACGCCTCGATCAGCATCGTGCTGCTCGACGACACCGCCATGGCCCGTCTGAACGAAACATTTCTGTCGCATGCGGGTCCAACCGACGTGATCACCTTCCCGCTCGGCGATGGACCCGCCCCTGAGGCCGAGATCTACATCAGCGGCGACACCGCCCGCGGGCAGGCGCGCGATTACGGTGTGCCGCTCCGCGAGGAACTTGCGCGGCTCGTCATTCACGGGACGCTTCACGCCTGCGGCTACGACGATCTCGCCGAACCAGCGCGCTCGCGTATGCTTCGCCGACAGGAAAAATACGTGGCGCAGCTTTTCGCCCGCTGAAAAGATCGGGCGAATCCCGCGTGATTGCGCGGAATTTGCACGCTCCGGGAGAGGGCGGACGCCGCGCTGACTTGACATTCCTCGCCCGCGGCCATACATTTTATGCGCGACACAGATCGCGCAGATCGCCATGCAGGAAAAAATCATCGAAATAATCGTCTACCTGATCCACGAGATGCGGCACGACAAGCGTCTCGGGGAAATCGACCTCCGTATCCTGTCGGACCGGGGATACACCGATAACGAAATCAGCACGGCCTTTAGCTGGCTGTTCGATAAAATCACTCTCGGGGAAAACGTGCTGGCCGAAGAAACCCGCACGTCGCCTCATTCCCACCGCGTGCTGCACGAGGCCGAACGCAACGTCATCACGCCGGATGGGTACGGCTACCTGATCCAGCTCCGCGAACTCGGGCTGCTCGACGACATGGAGATGGAACTCGCCATCGATCGAATCATGATGGCGGGATTCACCGCCGTCGGCCTCGCCGAGATGAAGTCCATCGTCGCGTCCATCATCTTCGACTACGACGATTCGAACCGCATGGGGAGCCGGCTCATGCTCAATAGCCAGGACACGATTCACTGACGCTCCGCCGCGAATCCCCGTGATTCGCGCTCGACACATGCTTCCGCATCATGCGGGCCGTCGGCCGGGGACCTCGTCCTTCGCACAACACACACACGAATGGCAAAATCACTTATCATCGTCGAATCGCCCTCGAAGGCGAAAACCATCAACAAGTATCTGGGCAAGGACTATGTTGTCGAGGCCACGGTAGGCCACATTAAAAATCTGCCCGCGAACGACCTCGGCGTCGATGTCGAGAACGGCTATGTGCCGCGCTACGTGATCATCCGCGGCAAGAACCAGGTGGTGAAGGAACTGCAGTCGCGGGCGCAGAAGGCGAGTGCCGTCTATATCGCGACCGATCCCGACCGCGAAGGCGAGGCCATCGCCGCGCATATCGCCGACGAGATCGAGAAGAAGGCGGCGGGCAAGCCGCTGTATCGCGTGCTCTTCAACGAGATCACCAAAAGCGGCGTCAAGTCGGCTATGGAACATCCGCGGCGCATCGACCAGAAGATGGTGCAGGCCCAGCAGGCGCGCCGCGTGATGGATCGCATCGTGGGCTACAAGGTGAGCCCCTTCCTGTGGAAGACCATCTACAAGGGACTCAGCGCGGGCCGCGTGCAGAGTGTGGCGCTGCGTTTCATCTGCGAGCGCGAGGAGGAGATCGCCGCGTTTCAGATCCGCGAGTACTGGTCCCTGACCGGCGAGTTCCAGAAGCCGGGCGACGGATCCTATCACGCGAAGCTGGTAAAAATCGGAGGTTCGGATCCGGATATCCCCGATGAGGCGACGGCGGCGCGCCTGCTCGAGGACGTGCGCGCACAGCGCTACGCGATCACCGACGTCTCGAAGCGCGAGGTCTCGCGCCAGCCCGCGGCGCCGTTCATCACCAGTTCGCTGCAGCAGGAGGCCTCGACGCGCCTGCGCTTCTCGGCGAAGCGCACCATGATGGTCGCGCAGCAGCTCTACGAGGGTGTGGAACTGGGCGAGGAGGGCGCCGTCGGTCTCATCACCTACATGCGTACCGATTCGACACGCCTCAGCAACGAGGCGCTCGGCGCCGCGCGCGAGCATATATCCTCGGTGTACGGACCGGAGTTCCTGCCGTCCGAACCGCGTCTGTTCAAGGTGAAGGCCTCGGCCCAGGACGCGCACGAGGCGATACGCCCGACCTCGATGGAGTTCACGCCGCAACGCGTGCGCCCCTTCCTCACCGCCGAGCAATACGCACTCTACGAACTCGTCTGGAAACGTTTTGTCGCGAGCCAGATGGAGGCCGCGCGTATCTATCAGACGACCGTGCTGACCGAGGGCGGTCCCTATGTGTTCCGCGGCGTCGGCTCCATATACACCTTCCGCGGTTTTCTGCAGGTGTATGACGACTTCGAACCCGAGTCGGTGGATATCGACAGCAAGGAAGAGGAAGCCGTCATCCCCGATGGCCTGGCCGCGGGCGACGCTGTGGATCTCAAGAACGGCGGCGCCGACGACATGCATCAGCATTTTACCAAGCCGCCCCCGCGCTACACCGAAAGCAGTCTTGTCAAGGAACTCGAGGCGAAGGGCATCGGACGTCCGAGCACCTACGCGCTCATCGTGAGCACGGTGCAGGAGCGCGGCTATGTGGAACAGAAGGAGCGCCGCCTCTACGCCACCACGCTGGGCATGGACGTGAACAAGCTTCTGCGCACGCATTTCAACTCGCTCTTCAATGTCGAATTCACGGCGCGCATGGAGGAGGAACTCGACACCATCGCGACCGGCGAAGCCACATACATGAAGGTGATGGACGATTTCTATCATCCGTTCATGGAACTGCTCAACAGTGTGTCGCCCGACGAGGCGCGCCTCACGGAAACCACCGAGACGCCCTGCGACAAATGCGGCAGGCCGATGATCATCCGCTGGGGTCGCAACGGAAAATTCCTCGCCTGCAGCGGTTATCCCGAATGCAAAAACGCGAAGCCGTTGCCCGAGGATGCCGAGCGGATGAAGATCAACGAGAACTGCCCGCTCTGCGCGCATCCGCTCGTTCTGAAACAGAGCCGCTACGGAAAGTTCATCGGCTGTTCCCACTATCCCGACTGCACCTTCACGCGTCCCATCACGCTCGGCATCCATTGCCCGAAGTGTAAGGAAGGCGAGATATCGGAGCGGCAGTCGAAAACCAAGCGCACATTTTACGGCTGCACACGGTATCCCAACTGCGATTTTGTGACCTGGGACAAACCTGTCGCCAAAGCTTGCCCTCAATGTGGAAATGAGTATCTTTCACACAAGTACACCCAGAAAAAAGGCGAATTTCTCAAGTGTCCGAACTGCAAGGATGAGTTCACGCTTGCCCTTGATCCAATCGACCTTGTACAGGCGGCTGCCTAAGACGGTTTCATGAGGAAACTGTTCGACCAATTCATCACCATGCTCCGTGTGGAGCGCAATGCGTCCCCCCACACGATCCGCGCATATCACGACGAGCTCGAACGCTTTGCCGCGTGGCTCGACGAGATTGCGGAGAGTGCTGCCGTGGATCCCGAGGGTGTTGATCGTGCGACGGTCCGCGCCTTCCTCGGGACGCTGCATGAACGCGGACTCTCGAAACGCAGCGTCGCCCGCGCGCTGGCTGCGCTCCGTTCGTTTTACGTCTTCGCGCTGAAGCGCGGACTGCTGCCGACGAATCCGGCGGCGGACCTGCACGCGCCGAAGCTCGACAAGCGTCTTCCCGAATACGTCGAGGAGCAGTCGCTGCGCGGCATTCTCGCGATGCCCGACACCGGCACGGTGCGCGGCGCGCGTGACGCGGCTGTGCTCGAACTGTTCTACAGCACCGGCATGCGTCTGAGCGAACTCGTTGCGCTGAACCGCGACGCGATCTCGGCGCGGGCGGGCACCGCGCGTGTTCTGGGGAAACGCCGCAAGGAGCGTATCGTGCCGGTCGGCGCGCCCGCTCTGCGCGCACTGGAGGTCTGGTACGCCGCTGCCGCGGGGCATTTCGGCAGTGCCGGGAAACTTCGCGACACGAATGCCGTGTTTGTGAATATGAAGGGCTCGCGCCTCTCGGCGCGCTCGGTCCACGCCATCGTCACCCGGTACCTCGCTTCCGACGGAAGGCGCCGGAAAAACAGTCCGCACGTCCTGCGTCACAGTTTCGCCACGCATCTTGTTGATCGCGGGGCGGATCTCGAAGCGGTGCGTCAACTGCTCGGCCACGAAAGTCTGTCGACAACGCAGATATACACACACGTCTCCATCGAACACCTCAAGCGGGTGTACAGATTGTCGCACCCGCGAGCAACCATCCACACAGTTTCCCAGGAAGGAGCGTCATCATGAATCTCCAATTCACCGCTCGCCACTTCAAAGCGCACGAAGGTTTGAAGCAGTACGCCCTTGCCCAGGTATCGACTCTCAAAAAGTATTACGACGGAATAGTGAACGGCAATGTGATCCTCAGCTTCGAGAAGCAGAAGGATTCCGTGAAGATCGTGGAGATCAACCTTGCCGTGCACGGAGCACAGCTTGTCGCGGTCGAAACGTCCGACGACTTCTACAAGTCCATCGACAGCGCGGTCATCAAACTCGAACGCCAGCTCCAGAAACACAAGGAAAAGCGCCGCCGCGTCTGACCTGTTCCCACAACAGCGAACATCGTATCTTGCGGGCGGACAGCGTATGTCCGCCCGTTTCTTTTTCCCAGGCAGCCATGAAATACAACACAGAAAATCCGTTCGCGGATCTCAAGGAGCTTCCGCGAAAACCGATCACCGTGCGGCAGCTCTTCGAGAAGAACCGCACACGTCTCGGCCTTGTCTCGGCCAACGGACTCGAGCGCAGCGAGCGCGAGATCACCGACAAGAATCTGCACAGGCCCGGACTCGCCCTGGCGGGCTACGTCGAACTTTTTACGTATCACCGCGTGCAGGTGATGGGCAACACCGAAATCCACTATCTACGCACGCTGCCGCCCGACGAACAGCTTGTCGCGTTCGAACGTCTCTTCCAGTTCAAGATACCCTGCATCATCGTCACCGCGGGGAACATGCTCGAAGATTCGCTTCTGGCCATCGCCACCTCACACGAGGTGCCCGTGTTCACGACACGGCACGAGACTACCAAGGCCGTGTATTTTGTCGGCGATTTCCTCGACGACCATTTTGCGCCGAAGACGGTCATACACGGCGCGTTTATCGACGTGTACGGCATCGGCGTTCTTTTTGTCGGACGCTCGGGCATCGGGAAAAGCGAAATCGCGCTCGACCTCGTCGAACGCGGCCACCGTCTCGTGGCCGACGATGTTGTCATGGCCATTCGAAAGGGCGAGGGTATTCTCATGGGCGCGGGCTCGTCGCTCGTGAAACACTTCATGGAGGTGCGCGGCCTCGGCCTCATCGACATCCGCAGCATCTTCGGCATCCGCGCCATCCGCTTCCAGAAGCGCATCGAGGTGGTGGTGCAGCTCGAGGACTGGAGCGACACGGCCGAGTACACGCGCACCGGACTCGATTCGGAAGAGGTCGACATACTCGGCGTCATGGTGCCGCATGTGCGGCTGCCCATTTTCCCCGGCAAGAATGTGACCGTCATCTCGGAAGTGATCGCCCTGAATTACCTGCTCAAACATTACGGCCAGGACTCGGCCCTCGAGTTCTCGCGGCGCCTGCAGACCATTCTCGAGAAAAAAGCGGAGGCCGAGGAGCAGTCGGATCCCATGATCGACTGGCTCGAGCACGATTTCGAGTGACACGGCATCGGAGGAATTTCGGAGCGCATTGTTGCTTTTTCAGATTCTTTTAAGAATTTTCCCGTATCCCGGTCGACGGCAACATTCCCACACGATACTATTACCTCAACCACTCCTGCCACGGAGGTCGTCATGTCTCCCCGGTTACGCGCGGTACTCATCCTCCTTCCGTGTTTGTTCGCCGCCTGCGGAAAATCGTCCGGACCCGATCTCAGCAACACCGCGGTCGTCGCGCTGAACGGAGACGTCGAAAGTTTTAATCCCGTCGTCACGCGTTCGATGATCTCGTCCGAGATCAATTCGCTCATTTATCCCCAGATGTTCGAGTTGACGTTCAACCTGAGTCTGGGCCGCCTCGAGTACGGTCCGGCACTTGTAAAACGCTGGGAGTTCCTCGACAACGGGCGCGATATCAAGCTCATCATCCGTAATGATGTCCGCTGGGAAAACGGCGTGCTGGTCTCGCCGCAGGACATCAAGTTCACGTACGAAATGATCGGCGATCCCGATGTCGCCAGTCCGCTCGGCAATTACGTCGACAACATGATTTTCACCAACGGCCGTTTCGACGTCGACCGCAGCATCGAGATCGTGAACGACACGACGATGATCTTCCATTTTGCGTCGGTGTATCCGCAGCAGTTGTTCCATCTCACCGTCTCGCCGATCCCGAAACACATCTTCAAGGACGTCGATCGAAAGGCCTTCGCGAATCACCCCGCGAACGCGAAGCCGGTGGGCGCCGGTCCCTTCAAACTCGAGAAGTGGACGCGGCATCAGGAGATCGTTGTCTCCGCGAATCAGAAGTGTACGCTGCCCGGGCCGGGTCTGCTTGAACGCGTGATTTTCCGCGTCATTCAGGAGCCGACAACACGCCTCACTGAACTCAAGAAGGGGACCATCGACCTGATGTGGCCCGTCTATTTCGAGGACGTGAAGGGCCTGCAGGAGCAGTATGCCGACATCAAACTCGAGACGCTGCCCCCGCGCGTGTATGAATACATCGCCTGGGCCAACGTCGACTTCGAGGAGTACAAGAAGAGCGGGGGAAAGACCGTGCGACCGCACCGCCTCTTCGGGGACGCGCGTGTACGGCAGGCGCTCACCTACGGCATCAACCGCAAGGGTATTCTCGACGCGAAACTCGGACCGTACGGCGAACTGGCCGTGAGTGATTTTTCGCCCATTTTCCGCTGGTCGATGAACACCGACCTGCGTCCGTATCCCTACGATCCGCAGCGCGGACGCCAGTTGTTGCAGAGCGCGGGTTGGAGCGACAGCGATGGCGATGGCGTGCTCGACAAGGGTGGGGTGAAGTTCGAGTTCTCGCTGTATTACGGTATCGGAAACGCGCGCCGCGCCTACGCCGCGACAGTGATACAGGAGAACCTCAAGCAGCTCGGCATCGTGGTGCATCTGACGCAGCTCGAGCCCGTCGTGCTGTACGAGAAGGCGAGTTCGAAGGATTACGACGCCTTCCTCGGCGGTTTTAATGTGAGTTTGGCGATCGATCCCTCGAACCGCTGGAACGATATTTCCGACCCGTACAATTCGGCCGGCTACCACAGTGACCGTGTGAGCGAGCTCATCACGCTTGGCCTCCGCGCGCCGAATGAAAACGAGGCGGCCCGCTACTGGCGCGAGATACAGTCCATCCTGCACCAGGATCAACCCTTCACGTTTATGTACTGGATCAAGGACGTGGTGGCGATCAACCGCCGTCTGAAGGGAACAAAGATCAACACCCTCGGGATACTCGATCGAATCGAGAACTGGAAGATCGGCGATCCCAAGGCATACGCGACGTTCTGAGCCCCGGCTCGGCCGACGTATGATGGTGAGAGGCGGGCCGTGCTGCGATATGTAATTCGACGCGTGCTCGCCTCCATACCTTTGCTGCTGGGTCTGGCCACCTGCACGTTTGTCATCGTGCATCTCGCGCCGGGGGACCCGACACAGCTCTACGTGGACGCCGACGCCGATCCGCGCGCGGCTGCGCGTTTGCGTGCAGCGCTCGGCCTCGACGAACCGCTGCCCGTGCAGTATGTCACCTGGCTCAAGAATGCGGTAACGGGCGACTTCGGCGATTCGCTCAGCAAACACGCGCCCGTCACCGAGATCATGGCCGAGGCGATTCCACGCACACTGCTCCTGGCGAGTCTTTCGCTCGCCGTCAACTTCGCCGTCGGCATTCTCATCGGCGTGCTGTCGGCGTTGAACCGGGGCAAGCGGCTGGACCATGTCCTGAATTCGGCCGGACTCTTCCTCTATTCCATGCCCGAGTTCTGGCTCGGTCTTATGTTGATTCTCCTTTTTTCGCTGGCGATACCGGTGTTCCCCGCGTCGGGTTTTCAGAGTCCGCTCGCGGACTACTACGCGACCTGGGATTATCTGCTCGATATTCTGCACCATCTCGTCCTGCCCGTGTTCGTGCTCGGCGTCGCGTCAGCCGCGGCCACGGCACGGTACATGCGCGGCAGCATGCTCGACGTGCTGGGGCAGGACTACATCCGCACCGCGCGCGCGAAGGGCCTGCCAGAATCCGCCGTTATTGGCAAACACGCGATGCGCAACGCGCTGCTGCCCATCATCACGCTGTTCGGCCTTTCGATTCCGTTTCTGCTCGGCGGTGCGGTGGTTGTTGAGACCGTGTTTGCGTGGCCGGGCATGGGCAAGGTGGTGGTCGACGCCATTTTCACGCGTGACTACCCGCTCATCATCGGCTGCACGCTACTGTCGGGCGCCATGGTGGTGCTCGGCAATCTCGTTGCCGACATCCTGTACGCGCTCGCCGATCCCCGCATCAGGTACTAAGCATGGGAACCGTACAGCGCCTCCGCCTCGACCGCATCGCCCCGGCTCTTGTGCCCGGTGTTGCCCTGTGGCGTCTGGGACGCCGGCTTTCGGGTGTGATACATCTTCTTGCCTTTCTCGCCGCCTGCGGCTTCATCGCGCTGCATGCGGGTCCCATCGGCGACTCCTATCGTTCGCTCTACCATACCATCGCGCTGGGTCTCGCCGCACCCGAGGAGTTTCACCTGATATTCAACTCCGATGTGCTGCAATTTTGGCTGGCGGCGCTTGTCGCGACGGTACTGCCCTTTGCCGTCGTCTATTTTGCGCGCCGCGCCGCGCGCAGGGCCATGCGCGGGGCGGGCAGGGAAGAGAGCAGCGACTGGCGGCTGGCGATGAGTCAGTTCCGCGGCAATCCTATTGCGCGGACGGGTGTGGTCGTGTTGTTCCTGCTGTACGGTGCGGCCGTGTTTAGTCCCTTCCTCGCGCCGTACGCGCCCAACGCGTTTCAGGACGGGGCGGTGACGCAATACCTGCCGCCCCTGGCCAGTGTCACTGCCCTGCGCCTCAAACACGAGCGGATCGCGCCGCTGGTGCCCTCGTTCCGTTTTGTGCCCGCGGCGCAGGAGGGTGAGGCGCGCGCGCTGCACGCGTTGAACGAGCGCCTCCTCTCCGACGATTTTCAGCGCCTGCATTTTGTGGATGCCTGGCACATCGAAAGTTCGGACGTTGTCGCGACGTGCGGGACGGAACGTGTGGTGATTCCGATTGCGGACCTCGTCTCGCCCAATCCCGAGGAGTTTGCATCGACGCGCGACTTCCTGCTCGGCACCGACAGCTTCGGCCGCGACGTGCTGAGCCGCCTGCTCTTCGGGGCGCGCATCTCGTTGTCGCTCGGCTTCATCGCCGTGCTGCTGTCCGTCACGCTGGGCACCGTCGTCGGACTCTCGGCCGGATATTTCGGACGCGCCATCGACAGCGTGCTCATGCGCGCGGTCGACGTGCTGCTCGCGTTTCCGTCGCTGTTTCTCATTCTCATCGTGGTGGCCGTCTTCGACACCATCACCTTTCCACGCATCCTGCTTGTGGTGATCGTGCTCGGCTGCACCTCCTGGATGGGCATCGCGCGTCTGGTGCGCGGCGAGGTGCTCTCGCTCAAGGAACAGGACTTTGTGCTCGCCGCGCGCGCGGCGGGCCTCGGACACGCGCGCGTCATCTTCCGGCACATACTGCCCAACGCCATCACGCCCGTCATCATCAACGCCACGCTGCGCATCGGGGGCATGATTCTCATTGAGGCGGCGCTCAGCTTTCTTAATCTCGGCGTGCAGCAGCCCACCGCGAGCTGGGGCAGCATCATCCTCGAGGGCAAGGACGTGCTCGCGCGCGCGTGGTGGATTTCCACGTTCCCCGGTCTCGCGATTGTGTTCACCGTCATCAGTTTCAACCTCGTGGGCGACGGACTGCGCGACGCGTTTGATCCGCGGCTCATCAGCCGCGATGCCAGGGCGTGAGCGCCGGCCGCGGCGTGGTCCGGCCCGTGCCAATGCCGGGAATCCGCATGTTCCATAACCAGCTACGACGTCATGACCAGCATCGAACAGCATAAAATGATCGCCGCGCTCCACGAGCACGAGGCGCGAATGAGCAAGCGCGAGCAGGATGAATTCGAGATGTATCGCAAGCGCGACCGCGACGACGAGGATCTGGACGAAATCTCGAAACGCCGCCTTGTGGCCTTGCACGAGAAGTACGCCGTACAGCGTCGCGCCGCGTCAAATCCCCTCGACGCGCTGTTCCGGACGCCCCCGCCCGAGGAACCTTCGTAATGCCCTGAGTCATCGTTGTCTATTCCTGCCGAATTCGCTAATTTTACATGATTGTTTCGAATTCGTGCGCGACCTGCCGGCAGCACGGAGTGTAATCCGCGGCAGTCGCGAGTGCGGAAAGGAAGAAGCGAAGACACGGTGAAAGAACAGCGAAGCAACGAAATCAAAGTCGGCATCACGGTGATCGTGGGTGTGATCCTGTTGTTGCTGGGCTTCTCGATTTTCAAGGAGTGGACGCTCACGGGAGGCAACTCCCGCTACGCCTTCCGCTTCCCGAGTTCCGCGGGACTGCAGGTCGGCGATCCGGTGTCCATCAACGGCGTCAAGTCGGGCAAGGTGGTCGACGTAGCGCTCGACGGCGGCGAGGGTGTGCTCGTACACGCCGAACTCGAGGAGGGCACGGTCATCGCGCAGGGCGCGTATCCGACCATACAGATGCTCGAACTCATGGGCGGGAAAAAAATCGAGATCCGTCAGGGCGGCGGCGCGCCGCACGATCCTTCGGTCGAACTGATCGGCGGCGTCGATCCCGACATCGCGGGCGCGTTTGCCGTGCTCGGCACGCTGCAGACAAAAGTCGACACGCTCGCGACCAAGGCCGGGACGCTGCTCGACAATGCCAACGCCATCGTCGGCGACGCCGAGATGGTTGCGGCCATCAAGGAGAGTGTGGGACACCTGCGCGTCATCAGCTCCGACATGCGCACCCTGCTCGGCACGAACCGCGACGAGATCAACGAGATTGCAACAACACTCGCCCGCGTTTCGCGCCGCACCGACACGCTGCTCGCGGAATTGAGCCCGCGCCTCGACCGCGGCCTCGGCTCGGCCGAACGCCTGGCCGGCCGCGCCGACACGCTGCTCGGCGATGTGCAGTCGCTCGTCGGCGAAATACGGAATTCGCGCGGCCTGCTCCACACTGTGCTGCACGACACGACCTTCGTGCGCCGCTTCGACAACACGCTGCTCCGAGTGGACAGCGTGCTCAACATCATCATGGACGGCCAGCTCAAAATCCGCCTCCGACTCTAGGTTTCTCATGGAATACAGGCATCTCCTCGTCTCGCGCGACGGCGCGGTCGGTCTCATACACATCAATCGCCCCGATGTCCTCAACGCCCTCAATCTGCGCGTGATGGACGAACTCGTCGAGGCCGTGACAAGTTTCGATGCCGACGACACCGTGCGCTGCGTTGTGATTCACGGCAGCGAGAAGGCCTTCGCGGCGGGCGCCGACATCACCGAGATGGTCGATGCCAACGCGATCGACATGCTCATACGCGACCAGTTCACCAAGTGGGACAAGATCCGCAAGGCGCGTGTTCCGCTCATCGCGGCGGTCAGCGGCTTCGCCCTCGGCGGCGGGTGCGAACTCACGATGATCTGCGACATCATCGTCGCGAGTGAAACCGCGCAGTTCGGGCAGCCCGAGATCAACATCGGAGTCATGCCCGGCGCGGGCGGCACGCAGCGGCTCACGCGCGCGGTCGGCAAGGCCAAGGCGATGGAGATGGTGCTGACCGGCAAGTTCATCACCGCGCGCGAGGCACAGGAATACGGGCTCGTGCTCAAGGTGGTGCCCGTCGAAATCTATCTGCAGGAGGCGATCGCGCTTGCGCAGGAGATTGCGGCGCGTCCTCCGCTCTCGGTGCGCCTCGCCAAGGAAGCCGTGCTCAAGGCCTTCGACACAACCATCGAAGTGGGTCTCGAATACGAGCGCAAGAATTTTTATCTCCTCTTCGCCTCCGAAGACCACAAGGAAGGCATGGCCGCCTTTCTCGAAAAACGCAAACCGCGCTGGACAGGACGGTGACAGAGGAATGTAGAATGTGGAAAGTGGAAGGTAGAAGGTGGAAAGTGGAAAGTGGAAAGTGGAAAGTGGAAAGTAACACGTAACAAGTAACACGTAACACGTACAAGAAACATCGCTCCGAATCTAACGCACCAGCTCCCCCGTCCCCAGTTCCTAGTTCCCAGTTCCTAGTCCCTACTCCCAACTCCCAACGCCAAAGTCCCCACTCCTAACTCCTCGATACTAGCTCCCAGCTCCTCCCCCCATCGCCACGTACCAACAATCGTAACAGATACACACACCTGAGGTCTTCATGCCCACAGAATTTCGCAACGAACCAATCACCGATTTCACAAAGCCGGCGAACGCGCGCAAACAACAGGCCGCGCTGGCGCTTGTCCAGAAGAAGCTGGGCAAAAAGTATCCGCTGATCATCAACGGCAAAAAAGTTCTCACGCCCGATTTTATCGCGTCGATCAATCCCGGCAATGTGTCCGAAACCATCGGCCATTTTGCCAAGGCCGACACGGCGCTTGCCGAGAAGGCGCTTACCGTCGCATTAAAGACGTTCGAGACGTGGAAACATGTGCCTGCGGTGAAACGCGCCGCCGTCCTTTTCAAGGCCGCGAAAATCATGCGCCGCCGCCGCTACGAGATCAACGCGTGGATGATCAAGGAAGTGGGCAAGAACTACACCGAGGCCGATGCCGACACCGCCGAGGCCATCGACTTCCTCGAATTCTACGGCCGCGAAATGCTGCGCCTCGCCGCGCCGCAGCCGCTCACACCGATTCCGGGCGAGAAGAATGAACTCGTGTACCTCCCGCTCGGTGTGGGTCTCGTTATTCCGCCGTGGAATTTCCCCTTCGCCATTATGGCAGGCATGACCACCGCCTCGCTGGTCACGGGCAACACCGTGCTGCTCAAACCCTCGTCGGACGCGCCGATGATGGCCTGGCTGCTCATGGAGATCCTCGAGGAAGCAGGTCTGCCCGCAGGCGTCGTGAACTTCATCCCGGGCCCGGGCGCTTCGGTGGGAGACTATCTCGTCGCGCATCCGAAGATCCGCTACATCGCCTTCACCGGCTCGATGGAAGTGGGTCTGCGCATCAACGAGGTCGCGGCAAAAAAGGCGCCGGGACAGATCTGGATCAAACGTGTCATCGCCGAAATGGGCGGCAAGGATTCGATCGTCGTGGACGAGGGCGTCGATGTCGCCGATGCGGTGAAGGGCACACTCGCCTCCGCCTTCGGTTTCCAGGGACAGAAATGCTCCGCTTGCAGCCGCGTCATCGTGCATCAGAACATCTACGACCGCTTCGTCGCGAAACTGATCGAGGAAGGCAAGAAGCTGCAGATAGGCGAACCCGACAAGAACGTGTACATGGGACCCGTCGTGAACGAGCGTTCGATGAATTCGATACTCGGCTACATCGAGATCGCAAAGAACGAGAAGGGCGTTATCGCCGTGGGCGGTCAGCGCGCCGAGGGCAATGGCTGGTACGTGCAGCCGACCATCGTGACTAACGTGAAACCCATGGACACGATCTCGCAGGAGGAAATCTTCGGACCCGTGCTCGCGGTTGTCAAGGCGAAGGACTTCGACGACGCCATGAAGATCGCGAACAACACGATCTACGGCCTCACCGGTGCCGTGTATTCGAAGAACAAAAAACACCTCGAACAGGCGCGCCGTGACTTCTTCGTGGGCAACATGTACCTCAACCGCAAGTGTACGGGCGCCATGGTGGGCGGTCATCCCTTCGGCGGATTCAATATGAGCGGCACCGACTCCAAAGCCGGAGGCCGCGATTACCTGCAGCTCTTTACGCAGGCAAAATTGATGTCGGAAAAAATCGACTAATCAAACAACAGAAAGGGCGCGATGAGCGCCCTTTCTGCTGAATAGCAAGAACAAAGTCCGAAGTCGGGTCGTAAGGGTGTACGGTATCCTCACGTGCGCGTCAGGAGTCAGGAGATAGGAGTCAGGAGTCAGGCAGACACAGTGTCCTCATCGTGGCTCCTGTATGCTGTCTCCTGTATCCTGACACAAATATTCGCAGAACCCGCACACTATCGCACAGGCGGCGTATTACGACTCATGTTCGTAATCCACTTCGCGGACACGTTTGCGGTCGCGGGCGGCTTCGGTGTGTGAGCGGATTTTCTCGAAGAGGTTTTCGCCCGCGGGGACGGCGCGGAGCGTGACCTCGGGCGTGGTGCGGTCGGAGGTCTCGAGAATCACATTTTCGAGTCCGAATATCCGATACAGGAAGGGCGCCACCACGCGGTAGTCCTTGACGCGATACAGCTCGAGTTCCTCGCGCTGCCGCGAGAACACGCCCGTGTGAAAGATGATGCGCTGTGTGGTGACTTCGTAGCGCGTGTACTTGGTCTTCAGATACCGCACGATGGGCGGGATGATCAGAATAAAAGTGAGGAGAAAGAAACCGATGTTGGTTTTCTGTGAGGGTGATCCGGTCCAGATCGGTGTTTCCTCTGCCATGGCTCTTCCGCGGAATGGTGAATGGGGGAATCGCGGGAATATCGAGCAAACGACGCTGCGGTGCAAGGCCGCTTGACTTTCGGAGTTTCTGATTCCATATTGCGGCATATCCATTTCTGACAAAACATCACGCGAGGGTTCTGCCCTTCGCTGCCGTTGACTGATTTCGATTCGTGCGTGCACATCATCGTTTCATCAACCCATCAATGATTCATTGAAGAGGAGGAAGTATGAGTCTTGTCGATCGAGCAAAGAACATCATCGTCTCACCCAAAAACGAGTGGGCGGTCATCGCCGAAGAGTCGCCCGATGTTGGCTCCATCATCACCACCTACGTCCTCCCGCTCGCGGTGGTCGCGTCGATCGCGGCGTTTATCGGGTACGGGATTATCGGAGTTCCCATACCCTTTTTCGGGGGCACAAGCGCGAGTATCACGGTTGGAATCAGCCAGGCGGTGCTCAATCTGATTCTCTCCGTCATCAGCGTGCTGCTGACCGCGTTTGTGGTTGATGCGCTGGCAGGTTCCTTTGCTTCCGAGAAGAACTTCGGCAGGGCCGTGCAGCTCGTGGCGTATTCCTACACCCCGATGTGGCTCGGAGGAATCTTTAACGTGTATCCGCCGCTGGGAGTGATCGGCTCGCTCTTCGGGTTGTATGGATTCTACCTGATCTATCTCGGGTTGCCGCACACGATGAAAACGCCGAAGGACAAAGTCGTCATCTATCTCATCGTGACGATCCTGGTCCTACTTGTGATCTACTTCATTATCGCCGCGATACTCACTGCGATCCTCGCAGTTGTTGGTCTAGGATTGGTCAGTGCAGCCATGTAAGGCGCGCTGTTTTCGAGTCATGCGCTCTCTATTCCCTCTCACACACTAAATCGGAGTAGCCTATGTCGTGGTATCTCGCCGTGTTGAAAAAATACGCCGACTTCTCGGGACGCGCACGCAGGAAGGAATACTGGATGTTCTTCCTCGTGAACTTCCTGGTGTACGTTGTGCTGAGCATCATCGCGATGATGTCGATCGAGATGGCGCTGGTCATGTCCCTCATCCAGCTTCTCTACTACCTCGCAGTCCTGATTCCGTCCATCGCGGTCGGTGTGCGCCGCATGCATGACACAGGCCGTAGCGGCTGGTGGCTGCTGGTACCCATCGCGAACCTTATCTTCGCACTCACCGCAGGTACCACGGGCGATAACGAATATGGTCCGGATCCCAAGGCCTGATCATCTGGCCGAGTAGGGCTTTTCAACACAAGGGGCGATCATCCGGTCGCCCCTTTGTCAAGTAGCAAGGTAGCAAAGTAGCAAGGTGAAAGTAAGAAGGCGCGGCTGATTCGCCGCGCCTTCACGTCTACCGTCTCACGTCTACCGTCTCACGTCTACCGTCTCACGTCTACCGTCTCACGTCTACCGTCTCACGTCTACCGTCTACCGTCTACCGTCTCACGTCTTCCGTCTACAATCCTTCTTTACGAATGGCATCCGCGACGGTAATGGCGATCATGTCGAGAATCTCCTTCACGTCCGAGCCCCGCTGCAGCACGTGTACCGCCTTGCCCATGCCGAGCAGGATGGGACCGATGGGATTCGCGCCGCCGATGCGGGCGAGCAGCTTGTAGGCGATGTTGCCCGCGTTGAGGTCGGGGAAGATGAGCACGTTGGCGCCGCCCTTCAGTGTCGAGAAGGGGAAGGTCTCGTTGATGATGTCGGGTACCACGGCGGTGTCGGCCTGCATCTCGCCGTCGACCATGAGGTCGGGGCAGCGCTGCTGGACGATCTCGAGGGCCTGGCGCACCTTGCGGGGGGAGGCCTCGAGATTCGAGCCGAAGTTGCTGTACGACAACATCGCGACGCGCGGAACGATGTCGAAGTTGGCAGCGAATTCAGCCGTCTGGCACGCGATGTCGGCCAGCGCCTCGGGCGTGGGATCGATGTTGACGGTCGTGTCGGCGAGCAGGAAGGCCTGCTTCTTGAAGGCGAGCACGTAGAGGCCCGAGACCACCTTGTACCGCGGATCGCGGCCGATGATCTGCAGCGCCGGACGCACGGTGTCGGGATAGTGCGAGGTGTAGCCCGAGAGCATGCCGTCGGCGTCGCCCTGATGCAGCATCATGGCGCCGTAGTAGT
Organism: Ignavibacteriota bacterium; assembly: GCA_016218045.1. NCBI lineage: Bacteria > Pseudomonadati > Ignavibacteriota > Ignavibacteriota bacterium. Next base: position 30,574 of record JACRFB010000024.1, on the reverse strand, counting down.
TCTTGAGCGAAAGCAGGTCGCGACGCGCATAGTAGCGCGTCACTCCCTTGCGCTGGCGCAGCTTGTAGAAGGCCTCGATGTACGAGTCGGACTTCTCGTGTTTTTTCGGATCGACAATCTCGACGCCCGTGAGATCGTACCCGTGTTCGTCGGCGATGCCGCGGATGATGTCGGCGTTGCCGAGCAGGATCGGATGGGCGATGCCCTCGTCCACCGCGAGCTGCGCGGCCTTGATGACACGCGGCTGATCGCCCTCGGGCAGCACGACACGTTTGGGTGATTTGCTGGCCTTGTCGTAGATCGGCGTCATGATCACCTGCGAACGGCCCATGCGTATGTCGAGCTGATGTTTGTACGCGTCGAAGTCCTCGATCGGCCTGCGCGCGACGCCGGTGTCCATCGCCGCCTTGGCGACCGCGGGGGCCACGTATGTGAGCACGCGCGGATCGAAGGGCTTCGGAATGATGTACTCGCGTCCGAAGGCCATTTCGGTCACGCCGTAAGCGCGTTTCACACTCTCGGGCACGTCCTCCTTCGCGAGCGACGCGAGCGCGTACGAAGCGGCCTGCTTCATCTCCTCGTTGATCGCGGTGGCCTGCACATCGAGCGCGCCGCGGAAGATGAAGGGGAAGCCGAGCACGTTGTTGACCTGATTCGGATAGTCGGAGCGTCCGGTCGCCATGATGATGTCGGGACGCGCGCCGATCGCATCCTCGTAGGTGATTTCCGGATCGGGATTCGCCATCGCGAAGATGATCGGATTCGGGGCCATGGAACGCACCATGTCGGGAGTCACCATGTTGCCCGACGACAGACCCACGAACACATCGGCGCCCACCAGCGCATCGGCCAGTGTGCGCGCCGAGGTCTCGATCGCGAAGTCCTCCTTGAATTCGTTCATGTGTTCGGTGCGGCCCTTGTAGATCACACCCTTTGTATCGCAGAGCGTCACGTTTTCCTTCTTCACGCCGAGCGAGATGTGGAAGGTGGCGCAGGCGATACCCGAGGCGCCGGCTCCGTTGAACACCACTTTCACTTCGTCGAGTTTTTTGCCGACGATTTCCACCGCGTTGATCAGCGCCGCGCCGCTGATGATGGCCGTGCCGTGCTGATCGTCGTGGAACACCGGAATCTTCATCGTGCGCTTCAATTCCTGCTCGATGTAGAAACACTCCGGCCCCTTGATGTCCTCGAGGTTGATGCCGCCGAAGGTCGGTTCGAGCACCTGGCACACACGAATGATTTCCTGCACGTCCTTCGAGTCGAGTTCGATGTCGAACACGTCGATGTCGGCGAAGGTTTTGAAGAGGACGCCCTTGCCCTCCATCACCGGCTTGCCGGCGTGCGGACCGATGTCGCCCAGTCCCAGCACCGCGGTGCCGTTCGAGATCACCGCGACGAGATTCCCCTTTGCCGTGTATTCGAAGACCAGGTCGTCGTTCTTGTGTATCTCGCGGCACGGTTCGGCCACGCCGGGCGTGTACGCGAGCGACAGGTCGCGCTGCGTCACGCAGGGCTTTGTCGTCACAACCTCGATCTTGCCCTTTCGGCCCATGCTATGGTACTCGAGGGCATCTTCTTTTCTGATTTTCATTGCAGGTACTCCGGCGCTATGGTGGGGGATTTCTTCGGGGGTAATGGAGGAATTGTCAGTCTTTAAATTAGGCGAAAGTAGGGGACTGAACAAACGTACCTCTTCAAAGAGAGGTTCTTCAGAAACAACGCGCCGCTGGTCCTGTACGTTTTGCGTCAGGAGACAGGAGACAGGAGGCAGGAGGCAGGAGGCAGGAGACAGGATCTAGGAGTTAGGAGACCGGATATACGAGAACCCGACAGAAACCGGAGCGAGAGAATAACGCAGCCTCCTGCCTCCTGTATCCTGTCTCCTCACACGAATACAGCAGATCAACCTACCCATCTACCAACTACAATCTACCAACTACCATCTACCCATCTACCATCTACCACCTACTCGAGCAGAAACCCACGAACGGCAGAAACCACATCCTGCGGATGAATATCCCGCATACACCGGAAATGCCCGCGCGGACAATCAGAGCGACCAACATGTGTACACGGCCGGCAGCGAAGGCCGGACGTCTCAAGCACAACGGACGCACTCTGATACGGAAAAAATCCGAATTCGCGCACGGTGCTGCCGAACAGCGCAACCACGGGCACGGCGCACGCGCACGCCATGTGCATCAACCCGCTGTCGTTGGTTACGGCCACGTCGCACGACCGCATCGCGGCCGCGGTCTCGAGCAGAGTCAGCGCGCCGCAGTAATTGTGGACGGACGCGGGATCGAGCCGCGCAAGAGTTTCGCCGGCATCCCTGTCATCCGCACCGCCGAACACGGCGATACGCGCGCCGGGCACATGCAGAAGCAGACGGCACAATTCCTCGAAGTGTTCGAGAGGCCAGCGTTTGGTCGTATGCCGCGCTCCGGGACAGATGCCGATCAGCCGGGCATTCCCGGCATCCTCCGGCAGGACCCTTCGCCGCAGTTCCTCTTCGAGTTTCGCAGGCAGAAAGATCTCGGGACCGCGATCGTCCGGCTCGAGTCCATCCGCGGCGGCGCAGGCGATATAGCGCTCGGGCACGGACGGGGCCGCCGCGAGCAGATTGATGCCCGCGCGGACCAGCAGGGCGCGGCGCAGCGAATACTTCCGCAGCACGCGCACACGCGGCGCGATGCCCCGTCGCAGCAGGCGCGTGCGTAGCACATTATGCAGGTCGAAGACCGTGTCGTAGCGCTCCTCGCGGAAGCGGCGCCTCCATCGTGCAAGACCTGCGCGCCCCTCGCGCACATCGATCTCGTGTAATACCGAGACAGCGGGGTGGTGGCGCAGTAGATCGGCGTATTCCGCGCGGACGGCGACGTCGATACGCGCGTGTGGATAGGACCGGCGTAATGCGCGCAAAAAGGGCGTTGCGAGCAGAATATCGCCGATGGAACTCAGGCGCAAAACGAGTGTTTTAGATATGTCGGACTTCACGCGCTTTATCATTCATCCACCAAATGTAGAGACGGCGGGGCAATCGCCAAAGCTCCCGGAAAAACCATAGATGAAACACAACGGACACCCCGCGATCACCACCGTCGGCGGCCTGCGCCGCGCCGGTTGGAAAGTGCTTCCCGTCAAGGAAGAACTGCGCCGCAACCTCATCACAAAAATCACGGCACGCGAACGCCTCTTCGAAGGTGTGGTCGGCTACGACGACACCGTCATTCCCGCGCTGATCAATGCGATCCTTTCACGGCATGACATCATACTGCTCGGCTTGCGCGGACAGGCCAAGACGCGCCTCGTGCGTCTTTTACCCACACTGCTCGACGAATGGACACCGATTGTCGCCGGTTCGGAACTCAACGACAATCCCTTTCAGCCGATCTCGAAACGCGCCGCCGACCTCGTGGCCGAATACGGCGACGACACCGAGATCGAGTGGATTCCGCGCGAGCAGCGCTACGGCGAGAAACTCGCGACGCCGGATGTCACCATCGCCGATCTCATCGGCGACATCGATCCCATCAAGGCGGCCGCGCAGCGCCTGCACTATTCGCATGAAGGCGCGATACACTTCGGACTCATCCCGCGCGCGAACCGCGGCATCTTTGCGATCAACGAACTACCCGATCTCCAGCCGCGCATTCAGGTGGGCCTGTTCAATATCATGCAGGAGAAGGACATTCAGATACGCGGCTTCAACGTGCGCATACCGCTCGACGTGCTCATGGTCTTCACCGCAAATCCCGAGGATTACACGAACCGCGGCAATATCATCACCCCATTGAAGGACCGCATCGATTCGCAGATCCTCACGCATTATCCCGTCGATCTTGCACATGCCGTCGACATCACGCGCCAGGAGGCGTGGACGGAACGCGGCTCTGGCGTGACGATTCACATTCCCGACTGGTTCCGCGAGCTTATCGAACAGATCGCCTTCGAGGCGCGGGGAAGCGAGTTTGTGGATCAACGGTCGGGCGTGAGCGCGCGGCTCACCATTTCGGCCATGGAGAATCTTGTCTCCAACGCCGAACGCCGTGCCATCGTCAACGGCGAATCAGTCGCCGCGCCGCGTATTTCCGATCTCGGACGTATCCTGCCCTCGATGACGGGCAAACTCGAACTCGTATACGAAGGTGAGCAGGAGGGACTGGTCACAGTGTCGAAAGCGCTGATAGGCAAGGCCGCACGGACCGTGTTCGCGCGCTACTTTCCTGATCCGCTGCCGAAATCACGTCAGTCGCGCCGCGCCCAGCAGGGCGAAAAACGCGAGAACGCCGGATCGCCCGAGTCGGTGTACAGGCCGATCATTGCGTGGTTCGAAGGAGGACGCGATCTGCTGCTCACCGACGACATGCCGCAGAACGAGTATGTCGCGCTGCTCTCGAGTGTGCCCGGACTGCGCGCGCTTGCGCAGGGACAGTTCGGCGGCGACGAGACATCTCTCGCACCCGCAATGGAACTGATTCTCGAGGGACTGCACCAGCATTCCAAACTCGCGAAGAGCGAGGACGATGGAATCGTCGGGTATCGGGACATGCTCGGCACACTGCTCTCGACGATGGATCAGGGAGAGGAGACGTTCTGATGCGCCGCGCGGAACAGTCTCGTTTGACGCGCTCGGAGGACCGGCCATGAGAGTACAATACTCGGCCTGGATCGACGGACCTCAGACGCGACAGGAGCGCATGGAGAGTCTGATCACGCTCTTTTCCAATATGCTCATGCACACCGCGGGTGATGTCGCGGAGGCGCTCGAGTGGATGGAGGAGATCGACCGCCAGCACGGGATCTTTGACGCATCCCTGACCATGCAGGACTTCGTCGAGGAACTCAAACGCCGCGGCTATATCAAAAGCGACGGCGAGGAGAGCTTTGAACTGACGGCGAAGGGCAAGACCCGCATACGGCAGGACGCGCTGAAGGAGGTGTTCACATCGTTGAAAAAGGGCGGTCCGGGCTCGCACGAAGTGCCGCACACCGGCAGCGGTGTCGAGCGCACCAGCGAGAGGCGCACGTACAGTTTCGGCGACTCCGCGTCCGACATCGACTTCACCACAACGTTGCAGAACGTATACCGGCGCGCCGGTCTCGACGACTTCTCGCTCACCGAGGACGACGTCGAGGTATTCGAGACCGAGCACCTCACCTCGGCGGCCACCGTGCTGATGCTCGACATTTCCCATTCGATGATCCTGTACGGCGAGGACCGTATCACCCCCGCGAAACAGGTCGCGCTGGCCCTGGCCGAACTCGTCTCGACGCGGTATCAACGCGATGCGCTCAGCGTGCTGCTCTTCGGCGACGATGCCGTGGAGGTGGGCATCTCGGAACTGCCCTTTGTGCGAGTCGGGCCGTATCACACAAACACGCGGCAGGGATTACGGCTCGCGCGGAGCATACTCCGCCGATCGGGCAGCGCGAACAAACAGATCTTCATGGTGACCGACGGCAAACCGAGCGCCATTTTCGAGGACGACGGGCGCCTGTACAAGAACTCCTTCGGACTCGATCCGCGCATCGTGAACAAGACCCTCGACGAGGCGGTCGCGTGCAGACGCGACAACATTGTGATCAGCACCTTCATGGTGGCGCAGGATCCGTGGCTGGTGGAATTTGTCGAGGAACTCACGAAGGCCAACAAGGGGAGGGCGTATTTTACCGGGCTCGGCAAACTCGGAGAGTTCGTGCTCGTTGATTATATTCAAAACAGGAGAAAAAAGGTCTAATAGACCGGTCTCCTTTCCGAAGCACGTCTCACAACGGATTCCGCGCATGGACATCCTCTCGACCCCCGCGGCACAGCAGACGATACAGGCGATACTCGCTCCCGCCTTGATGATTTCGGCCTGCGGCCTGCTCCTTCTCGGACTCAACAACCGGTACTCCACCGTCGTGGGACGCATCCGCGTGCTGAACGATGAAAAACGTCGCAAGCTGGCCGACCCCGAGGCCATCGACCGCGAGTATGTCGACGCGATGCGTTTCGAGAGTCTGATGCGGCAGATCCCGTCCCTGCAGATGCGCGCCAAACATCTGCGTCACGCGTTGATCTCGCTGTGGAGCGGCGTGTTCTGCTACCTGCTCACGTCGCTGTGCCTGGGCCTGAGTCTGTTCCTGCATCTCCCCATCGCCGTGTTCTCGGTGTGGATATTCATGGTCGGCATCGGTTCGGCGGCGCTGGGTGTGATGTACGCCATGTTCGACATCGTGCTCGCGCACCGCGTGCTGCAGCTTGAATCCGAAACCATCTGATCCGCCCGCCGCGGGAGACGCGGCCGCGGGATCCGTGCCGTACGCGGACTACGTTCCGGTGTCCGACGCGACGCTGTCGCTCGCGCGCGCCAACGTTGTGGCGATAGCGCTGCTCCCCGCGATGACCGTGGCCTTCCTCGCGCCCACCGCGTTGCTGTACGGATGGGACGCGCTCGGTGCCGGTTTCCGCGCGGCGATACACCCCTGGCTCTTTATTCACGTGCTGCTTGTGGCCATCGTTGTCCATGAACTGCTGCACGCGGTGGGGTACCGCTACGTGGGCGGCGTGCCGCGCGCGGCAATCCGTTTCGGCATGAACTGGAAGGCGCTCGCGCCCTACGCCCACTGCGCCGCGCCCATGACGGCGCGCGCCTATGCGCTGTCGGCCGCGCTGCCGCTTATCGTGCTCGGTATTGTACCGAACCTGGCAGGCCTGCTCACGGGAGCGGGGTGGCTCGTGTTCTGGAGCTTCTTTCTGAGCATCGCAGCGAGCGGCGACATCGCCATACTGTGGGCCATCCGCGCCGTGCCCGCGACCGCTATCGTGCGCGACCATCCCAGCCGCGCGGGGTGTGAAGTACTCGCGCCCGGTCCTGACGTCGGGATAATGGCACATACAGGAGAATAAGACCCTGTAATCCGGTATGTCGTCAACGCTTCCCTGGAACTCAGCTATTTCAGGGCTGTTTTGGACATTTTTTTTTGATGAGGGAGGAAATCGGGGCTGGGACGCTTGCGCGTCGAACGTCGATTCACGATTTTGACCTCCGATTTCTGATCCTGTTTTTCCCTCCCTTCACACATTTTCTATCCCATTTTATCAGGAGCTCGTATGCACCGACGTGCGACGTGGTTATTGTTCGCCGTGCTTGCCGGGGTCTTCGCAGTGTGTGGCACACACGCCCGCGCCCAGGGCGTCACCACAGCGGCCATCAACGGCATTGTCATGGACAAGAGCGGAAAAGGCCTGCCGGCCGCGAATGTCATCGCGGTACATGTCCCATCCGGCACTACGTACGGAGTGAGCACACGTCCCGACGGACGTTTCAACCTGCAGAATCTGCGCGTGGGCGGACCCTACACGGTCACCGCCACCTTCATCGGATTCGAGCAGAAGAAATTCACCGACATCCAGCTTTCGCTGAGCCAGAACCTCAAGCTCGAGTTCGAGATGGAGGAGCGCAGCGTGGAAGTGCGCGGTGTCGACATCACCGGCGAGCGTAACGCCATTCTCAGCGCGAATCGCACGGGAGCCGCGACGAGTGTCACGACGGGCGACATCGAACGTCTGCCGACCATCTCCCGCAGCTTCACCGACTTCATGAAACTCTCGCCGCAGTTCGTCGGCAATTCCGCCGCGGGCCGCAACAACCGTTTCAACAACATCCAGATCGACGGCACACAGTACAACGATCTCTTCGGTCTCGGCGCGAGCGGCACCCCGGGCGGACAGGCCAACACCACGCCGATCTCCCTCGACGCGCTGCAGGAGTTCCAGGTGGTCGTGGCGCCCTTCGATGTGCGGCAGAGCGGCTTCACGGGCGGCGGTGTCAACGCCGTCACCCGCAGCGGCACGAACCGCTACACGGGATCCCTCTTCGGATTCTGGCGCAACCAGGACCTGGTTGGTCTCAGCCCCGACACCAACCGCACAAAGTTCGGCGCGTTCTCCGAATACCAGACCGGCTTCCGCGCGGGCGGACCCGTCATCGAGAACGAACTGTTCTTCTTTGTCAACGGCGAATTGACCAACCGCAATCAGCCGACCGACATACTCTTTTCGCAGCCGGGCCTTGCAGGCTCGAACGTGATCAACGTGCCGATCGACTCCGTGCGCCGCTTCGTCGACATCCTGCGCAATCAATACGGGTATGATCCCGGCAGCTTCGACAATGTCACGACGCAGCGCCAGAGCGTGAAGCTCTTCCTGCGCCTCGACTGGAACCTTGCCGCGAATCACCGCCTCACGCTGCGTCACAATTTTGTGGACGCGGGCGACGACAACCTGCCGCGCACCACCGCGCGTGTATTCCTCGAGAATTCGAACTACGTGTTCAACAACAGCACCAACTCGACAGTGCTGCAGCTCGGATCCACCTTCGGCAACACCATGGCCAACGAGTTCATACTCGGCTACACGCGCATCCGCGACAATCGAGAAACGCAGGGCGCGGCCTTCCCCTTGATCCGCCTGCGCTACGCGTCGAACATCGACCTCTATGCCGGCAGCGAGAACTTCTCGATCGCCAACCAGCTCGATCAGGACATCTTCGAGATCACCGACAACTTCAACATGTTCCTCGGCGACCATACCGTCACTGTCGGTACACACAACGAGATCTTCAGCTTCCGCAACCTCTTCATCCGCGACCTGTACGGCAATTACGAATTCAACAACATGACCGATCTCGTCGCGGGCCGTCCCTCGCGCTACACGCACAGCTACTCGCTGACGGGTGATCCGAAACAGGCCGCCGAATTCTCGGCCATACAGCTCGGCTTCTACGCGCAGGACGAATGGACCGTCATGCCCTCGCTCAAACTGACGGGTGGTGTGCGTGTCGACATCCCGAATCTCCCCGACAAACCCGCGTACAATCTGAAGATCGATTCCACCTTCGGGCAGTTCGGCAAACAGATGGGCATCGGCACCGACATCGTGCCGAGCGGCAACATGCTGTGGTCGCCGCGCCTCGGATTCAACTACGATCCGATGGGCGACCGTTCATTGCAGGTGCGCGGCGGCGCGGGCATTTTCACGGGCCGCGTGGCGTACGTGTGGATTTCGAACCAGTACGGCAACACGGGTGTGGAGTTTGCGCGTGTCGACGTGAGCAACCGCCCGGCGGGTTTCTTTAACCCCGATCCGTATTCACCGCCGCGTCCGGGTGTGACACCGGGCCTCAGCCCCGTCGCAACGTCGGAAGTGAACCTGACGGACAAGGACTTCAAGATGCCGCAGGTGATGCGTCTGAACATCGGCGTCGACTACCAGCTTCCCTTCGGCATCGTCGCCACACTCGAGGGCCTGTATTCGAAGGCGATCAACGACATTCTGTATCAGGACATCAACCTCGGCGCACAGCAGTCGACACTCGCCAACGACAACCGCCCCGTGTACGGAACCTACAACGCCACCTCACGGCGCTTCACGTCGAGCAAGGTCAATGCGGCATTCACGAACGTGATTCTCATGAAGAACACGGACCAGGGCTACCAGTACAATGTGACCTTGCAGTTGCAGCGCCAGTTCGCCGACGGCATCAGCGCGTCGGGCGCGTACACCTACGGCGAGGCGAAGGATCTCAACTCGACACTCTCGAGCCAGGCCTTCTCGCAGTGGCGTTATAATCACGTGCCGGGCGATCCGAACAATCCGCCGCTTTCGTACTCTGCTTTCGACATCCGTCACCGCGTGTTTGTTGCGGCGGCGTACCGTCACGAGTTCTTCGAGAACTGGGGCACCACCATCTCCATCGGATTCAACGGACAGTCGGGCCAGCCCTTCTCGTACGTGTACGACGGCGACGTCAATGCCGACGGCCAGACCGAGAACGATCTCATCTACGTGCCGAAGGATGCCAACGACATCATTCTCACCACCAACAACTACGACAAGCTGAACGAGTTCATCGAAGCCGACGAGGCCCTGAAGGGTTCGCGCGGCAAGATTTTCGAACGCATGAGCGGCCGTGTGCCGTTCCAGGCCGGACTCGACCTGCGCATCGCGCAGGAGATTCCGCTTCCCTCGCTCAAAGGCCACCGCTTCGAAGTCACGCTCGACGTGCTGAACTTCCTCAACCTTCTCAACGGCGACTGGGGCTACAGCAAGTTCGTCGATCAGCAGCGCTACCGCCTCCTGAAATTCGAAGGACTCGATGCAGCCAACGGCAACAAGCCGCGCTACAGTTTCAATGCCACGAAGATGGATCCCTACGACACTTCGTCGCTTGGTTCGCGCTGGCAGATGCAGCTCGGTCTGCGCTACAGTTTCTGATCCGGCCGTCATGAAAAAAGGGACCTTCGGGTCCCTTTTTTTTTGTCTACTGCGGGAAAACACTAGATCGTTGGATCTGTTCATTCGCGTCAGGAGTCAGGAGGAAGGAGTCAGGAGACAGGGGCCGAATCAGTGCATGTCTCCAGTATCCTGTCTCCTCACACTCGCGTCAGGAGTCAGGAGGAAGGAGTCAGGAGACAGGGGCCGAATCAGTGCATGTCTCCTGTCTCCAGTATCCTGTCTCCTCACACTCGCGTTAGGAGTCAGGAGGAAGGAGTCAGGAGACAGGGGCCGAATCAGTGCCTGTCTCCAGTATCCTGTCTCCTCACAGTCGCGTGAGGAGTCAGGAGGAAGGAGTCAGGAGACAGGGGCCGAATCAGTGCCTGTCTCCTGTATCCTGTCTCCTGTCTCCTCACACGATTTGAATAGATCGGCCTACCCAACTACCATCTACCAACTACTGCACCAACACCTTCCGGAAGAACGACATAAACGACTCATACAACCCCATCGTCGTGCCGCCGTCGGCGACCCCGTGATCCCCACGGGGATAGATACGCAACTCATAGTTCTTGTTGGCCTGATGGAGGCGGTCCACAAACTGCATCATATTCTGCAGGTGCACATTGTCGTCCATGCCTCCATGAATGAGATAGAGCTTGCCCTTCAGGAGCTTCGCATGCTCGAGACAGGAACCCGCCTTGTAACCGTCGGGATTGTCGGCAGGGCGCTGCATAAACCGCTCGGCGTAGATCGTGTCGTAGAACTTCCAATCCGTGACAGGCGCGACGGCCACACCCGCGCTGAAATGGTCCGCCCCGAGCAACATGGTCAGAGCCGCCATGTAACCGCCGTAGCTCCAGCCCCAGATCACGATGTTGCGCGCATCGACGAAGGGCAGGGCCGAGAGATACTTCGCGGTCTCGACGTAATCGTTCGCCTCCCACTTGCCGAGCTGTTTATACACGCGGTGTTTGAAATCCGTGCCGCGTCCGCTGCTGCCGCGGTTGTCGCACTGCACCACGATGAAACCCTCGTTTGCGATGTACTGATGCATCGCGCCGGGCCACGCATTGCGCACGGCCTGCGTGCCGGGTCCGCCGTACACGTCGAAATACACGGGGTACTTCTTGGCCGGATCGAAGTCCGGCGGCTTCAGCATCGAGCACTGCAGCTCGAGACCGTCGGCCGTCTTCACCGTGAACAGCTCCTTCTGCGACCAGCGGTACGCGGCGAAGGTCTCGCGTTTGGCCTCGCTGATCACGCGCAGCTCCTCGCCGTCGATGTTGCGCATCACGGCCTTCGACGGCGCGTCGATGCTCGACCATGCATCGCTGTACAGCGCGCAGGTGGGACTCATCGAGAACGAGTGCGAGCCCGCCTCGACGCTCAGTTTTTTCTTCTTTCCGCCGTCAAGCCGGATCGAGTACAGGTGACGCTCCAGCGGCGACACTTCCGTCGACACGTAGTACAGCACCTTTTCATCCGGCGAAAGGCCCGCGATCTGAGTGATTTCGAAGGCGCCTTTGGTGATCTGGTTCACAAGTGTGCCGTCGGTGTTGAACAGGTACGCGTGATTCCACCCGTCGCGTTCTGAATTCCAGATAAACTGCTTCTTTTTGGTGAGAAACTTGAGGTAGCCGAAGTTTTCGATGTCGATCCATCCCGTCGCCGATTTTTCCTCGAGCACGACGCGGGACTTGCCCGTGGCGGCGTCCGCGAAAAGCAGTTCCAGATGATTCTGCAGACGATTGAGGCGGTAGATGCAGAGTGTTGCGGGATCCTGCGTCCACATGATGCGCGGAACGTAGATGTCGGTCTCCGAACCGAGATCCATCCACGTGCGCGCGCGGGATGCGACATCTATCACGCCGATTTTTTCGATCGGATTCGCGTCGCCCGGTTTCGGGTAGCGGATCGGCACAAACTCGAGATGCAGCGATGTCCAATCCGTCATCTTGTACTCGGGGACCCCGCGCTCATCCTCCTGCCAGAACGCGATACGTTTCGAATCAGGCGACCACTGCCAGCCGTCGGTGATGCTGAATTCCTCTTCGTACACCCAGCCGAAGCGGCCGTTGTACACGTTCTCCTGCGCGTCGTTGGTGAGCTGGGTCTCCTCGCCGCTCGCGAGGTTCATCACCCAGATATTGTCGGCGGCCACGTACCCCACCCATGCGCCGTCGGGCGACACCTTCACGTTGCGCAGGCCGTCGCCGTGTTTAGGCAGCACGGTGAGTTTTTTCGACGCGATATCGTACACCGCGTATTCACCCAGTGTCGATCGGCGCCAGAGCCGCTTCACCGAAAGAGTGAAGACGAGTTTGGTCTGGTCGGGACTCCACGAATAACTCTGGAACGTGAACGGTGAATCTTTGCCGGGTTTTTTCAGCCCCGACAAATCCACGAGTTTCGCCTCCTTGCCCGTCTCCGCGTCCACGGCGTAGATACTCTGCGACATCGCCCCCGAATCACGTTTGGTGATCGAGTACTGCGTCCCGTTTTTCAGCCAGGTATATCCGCCGCCGCGTCCTCCACCCGCAAGGTCGCGGTTCATGAACGCGTCCGACAAGGTGACGGGTTTCTTCTGCGCGACAAGCAGCAGGGCGGGGAGCGCGCAGAGCAGCGCGGTGTGGAGAAGGGAACGGCGGAACAGGGACATGGTTTATCCTTTGTGCGAAAGTGGAAACAAACAGAAATGTACCTCCGATCCTCCTATCGTCGCAACGCCTTCTCCCTTCCCTCTTCCCCCTTCCCCCTTCCCCGTTCACTCGCCCAGCGCAGCCAGATCCTCGGCCGTCAGCCGATACAGCAGCCACTCGCGCATGTGCCGCGCACCGAGGCGTTCGTAGAAATCGAGGGCGAGGCGGTTCCAGTCGAGGACGGTCCACTCCATCCGGCCGCAATTGCGTTCGCGGGCGAGTCGTGCCAGTGCCAGGAACAGGGCTTTTCCGGCCCCGCAGCCCCTGTAGGAGGGCAGAACGAAGATGTCCTCGAGGTAGAGGGTGGGCAAGGCGAGAAAGCTGCTGTAGGTCTCGAAAACGATGGCGTAGCCCGCGGCCACTCCGTCCACTTCCACAAGCCATGCTTCGATTCTTCGTTTCTCGCCGAATGCGTCGCGGAGCAGCCGCTCCTGCGCATCCGCGTCGGGCGGGGTGAGGGATTCATATTCCGCGAGTGCTTCAATCAGCCGGAGGAAGGTGCGGGAGTCTTCGGCTTCGGCGGCACGAACGATTACGTTGGGCATGGGGATTCCGGGGGTGGATTCGTGGTAGATGAGTAGATGGTAGTTGGTAGATGGTAGTTGGGTAGATCGGTCTACTCTGTCCGCGTGAGGAGACAGGATACAGGAGGCAGGAGGCCTTCGAGTCAGGATCTGTCTCCTGTGTCCTTACGGGAGTGTGAGGATCCAGGCTACAGGAGGCAGGCACTGATTCGGGCCGTGTCTCCTGACTCCTTCCTCCTGTCTCCTAACACGAGCGTGAGGAGACAGGATACAGGAGGCAGGAGGCCTTCCAGTCAAGATCAGTCTCCTGTTTCCTGTCTCCTGTGTCCTTACGGGAGCGTGCGGAGCCCACCTAAAACCTCCACCCCAGGCCGCCGTCGTAGTGCATGAAGGTCTGCACTATGCCGCGGATGGGTTGAAGGAGGATGTGCATGGACGGTCCGGCGCGGAGTTGCAGCACCATGTTGTCCACGAGACGGAGTTCCGATCCGATACAGAGACTGAACACGATGCGCCGCTCATGCGCCCACACGATCTTTTTTGAACCGACCTGATACGAGACGAGAAAACTCGCGAGCGCCTTGGTGGACGGTGCATCGGTCGAGAGGAAGGAAATGCCGAGCGAGGGTGTGATACCGATGGATGTGGCGGGTTTATTCGGAAATGCGAGGTAGTTGATCATGCGCACATACCCGAACGAAGCCTCGGCCTCGAGCTGGGGTGCTACACGGTACTGCACGCCCAGGCGGGCGCCGTTTGCCATGCCCACGCCCATGACCACAAGGTAGTCCTCGCCCGCGCCCGTTACGAAGGGCGCGGGCGCCGCCTGCTGGGCGTGCAGGTGCGGAACTGCGAATGCCATGAGCGCAATACACAAGGCGGCGGTGTACGCCAGAGTACTCGTCGTGAAGGGAATGCCGGTAATCATGGTCGAAGCGGCGGAGGATACGGAGTATGCGGTGATCTGCGGCGCGGGCGGGGGAATGCTCGCGTGGGTCAGAAGGTCCAGCCGAGTCCCGCGTCGAAATGTACGTGCACCTGTCCTCTGCGCGATTCGCTGCGCGACAGGAAATGCACCGAGGGACCGACACGGAAAAAACACGAGAGGCGCGGGAGCACGTCGAGTTCCGCGCCGGTTGTAGCGGTGAGGGAAAATCGTCGCTGGGTCACGAATTCATTCAGGCGTTTGGTGGCCCATGCCTGTGTCACGATGAACGAAAAGAAGGGCGAGATGTCGTTGCCCGCGTGTGTGTGCAGGTTCACGCCCGCGCTCGCCGCCGACGCGTCCTGTGACAACTCCTGTACCGTCCCCGTGCGCAGCACCGTGAAGCGCACATACCCGAACGAGAGTTCCGCGGAGAGCGACGACGAAAGATGATACCGCAGGCCGGCGCGCGCGCCGTTGGTGGTGCCCAGCGCAAGGTGCGCGCTCACGGCGCCCGCATGCCGCGCGGTGGACCGCGCCTCGACCGTCTGCCCGTGCATGGCTGCGGCGACAAGCAGAAAACAGAGGAGGGCGGAGGGCAGGCGGAGGGAGCGGGTCATTGCGATGGGACGTGTAAGGCAGTGAATATAGCGATTGCCACCGCCGAGCAAAACCGCATGACGCGGAAACCGGAAAAAATGGTATGTTGCGACATGTGCCACAACCATTCAACAGGAGTGACCCATGACGATTGAAGAAGCTGTCGCGAAGGGATTTCTCAATCTCGGCGAAGAAGAAGTCAAACAGGTTCTCGATTCCATCTTCGACATGGAGGATGCGGAACAGCGCCTCGGTGCCGCGGTGCAGTTGCTGCAGACCTTCGTCGCCGACGACAAGATCGACGCCGTTCTGGATCTGAACGCGCTTATCCTCGATGCCTACGATGAACTCGATTACTACGAGGAGGAAGGCGAAGAGGAAGGGGAAGAGGAAGCCGAAGACGGCGATCAGAAATCCTGATCCCCGGCCGGGACTTTACAGTATTGACTCTCGACACACGCGCCCGCGGGACACATCGATTCCGCGGGCGCGCGCCGTCGCATACGACTTGCGTTTTCACCGACACGAACGGGAGCACCCATGATCATCGTTGGAATCGTTCTTCTTGCACTCGCCGGTCTGCTGCTTTTCCTTCGGAAAAAACAGCAGGACCAGTTGCTCGAAATCAAGTTCGTCAAAACATCGACAGTCGCGGAACTTTCAGACCTGCAGAAATCCATCGCCGCTGAAATCGGCCCCGGCGGCTTCCGACAACAGGCCGAAGTGAAAGGGGTCTGCCGCTGCGACACCCCGTTGAAGGGCGAACTGAGCGGACAGGACTGCGTGTACTATTCGATGTCGGTCTCCGAGCGCTACGAGGAGACGTATACCGAGACGGATTCGCAGGGGCGCAGCAGCACGCGCACACGCACCTCGACCACGGTTGTCACCTCAAACACGCAGGCCGTGCGTTTCTCGCTCGACGACGGCACGGGCAGCATCACGGTCGACACCGCGGGCGCGAGTGTCGACGCCGTGAGTGTGGTCAACAAATACGAGCCGTACCGCGCGGGCATGACCGGACTGCAGTTCGGCGGCTTCACCTTCTCGCTCGGTGGCTTCGGCGGCAGCGGACGCCGCGTGCTCGGTTACGAGTACCACGAGTCGATCATTCCTCTCGGCCGCCAGCTCTACATCCTCGGAGACGCCTGTGATACCGGCGGCGAACTCGCGATGGTGCTGCCGCAGGAAAAAGGCAAACCCTTCATCGTGTCCGTGAAGTCGGAAGAGGAACTGACGCGCGGCAAGGAAGGCGCCGTGAAATGGATGTTCGTCGGCGTGATCGTCTCGGCCGTGGCGGGCCTGGCTCTCATCATCGCGGGCGCGCTCAAGTAGATACAGGCGCACACCTCATCGTGCGCCATCCGCGCATGGTGTCGAATAATATCGGATGAACTCGTCCTATTATCGGATCTCCGGTACTGGCACGGGTTCATCCGATGCGTATGTGGATCAGGAGCGTGTGTGCCGTTCCGCCGAAAGTGCTGCCCGGAGGCGCAGTCCTGATTATTCCTGCGTGTTCAGATAGGGAAGGACACGCACGACGAGGCGTTCGGTCGCGCCCGAGCGCGCGCGCACAAAGGCGCCCGCGGCCTCGCCTGTCTGCGCGCGGAAGGGTTCGTCTGAGAAGAGGCGGCGGAGCACGCGGTACACGTCGCGGCGGTTCGAGACGATGAAGCTGCCTCCCGCCTCCTGCAGTTCGCGGGCTTCCTGGCTGTTGTGGATTTTTGGTCCGTACACGACGGGGATGCCGTACACGGCGGGTTCGAGCGTGTTGTGCACGTTGCTGCGGAACCCGCCGCCGACAAAGGCCGCGTCGGCAGATGCGTAGAGCGGGAGAAGGATGCCGATGCTGTCGACGAGCAGGACGCGTTCACCGTCCCAATTCTGCAGGTACGAGAAGCGGATCGATTCGGCGCGGCCGCGCAGGCGGTATTCGAGTGTCTCGAGATGTTCGATCGTGGGTTCGTGCGGGACGATGATGCAGAGGAAGGTCGGATCGTATTTCAGCAGGGTGAAGACGGCGGGAAGCAGCGCGTCCTCGTCTTCCTGCCAACTGCTGCCGGCCACGAGTATGCGGCGCCCTTCCTTGATGCGTTCGGGCAGCAGGCGCTTGATACGCGCCTGTTCGGCCTTGCCCGAGACCCTGTCAAAACGTGTGTCTCCCGCGGTCTCGATGGCCGCGTGCCGCAGGCCGAAACGTGCGAAGTTCTGCGCGTCGCGTTCTGAGATCGTGACGATGGACTCGAAGGCGTCGAATACCGCGCGATGGAAGGAGCGCGCACCGGGCCAGAGGCGCGCGGAATTGTCGCGCATCGTGGCGTTTGCAAGCAGCGCGGGAATGCCTCGGTCGTGGCATGCCCAGAGGTGATTCGGCCAGACGTCGTAACGGATGAACAAGGCGATGTCGGGCTTGAGCAGATCCAGGAAACGCGCGGCGTTGCGGGCCGTGTCGATCGGGATGTACGTCGAGAAGTCCGCATGCGGGTAGCGCCTGCTGTTCTCATAGCCCGACGGCGAGAAAAAGGTGACCACCACGCAGAGTTCGGGCACGGCCTGCTTCAAGGCCTCGATGATGGGTTTGGCCTGCTCGAACTCGCCCATCGACGAGACGTGCACCCACGCGCGCAGGGGACAGGGCTTTTCCTCCAGGAAGCGCGCCAGGTCCGCAAACACATGGCGCCGTCCCTCGAGTCCCTTCCGCGCCTTCGGATGCAGCAGCGCGAGTACGCGCAATCCTATCCACAGGACGGGGAAAATGATGTATCGGTAGAGGAAGCGGGTCATGGCGGCGGGACGGCAATATACGCATCTCACCGGACTTATTGGACGATTCATGCCTTCCTCCTCACACGAGCGTGAGGATACAGGAAATAGGAGACAGGAGAAAGAAACTGGATCGAGCCGTGTCTCCTGAATCCTGTCTCCTTCCTCCTCACACGAGCGTGAGGAAAAACAGGAAGTACTGTCAGCTCACGGATTGAATTAGCACCATCCTCACCGATAAAACCGCACCTCGACTTTTTCCAGGGTGGCCAGGCCGCCGTGCAGGAAGGGCTCGATACGTCCGAGAAATTCCTCGAGTTTTTCGCGTGTGTCGACAAGCTCCACCACGACGGGAAGATCTTCCGAGAGAAACTCGATTTTGAACGTGTGAATGACGCGGCTGTGTGCGCCGAAACCCATGAGGCCGCGCAGCGCGGTCGCGCCGGCGAGTCCTTGCGCGCGCGCCTCGGCGACAATCCATTCGTAGAGGGGGCGCCCGTCGTGCCGGTCGGTCTCACCGAGGAAAACACGAAGCAGGCAGCCTTCCGCGGGTAGTGTCATATCACCTCCAGAGTGCGAATGCGGCGGCGCGACCCAGCCAAACGGCCGCGAGTCCGATGAGGAGATTTCCGGCAGCGTTGAGGACGGCGTAGACGTGTTCGCCGTCGCGCAGCAGGTTGAGTGTCTCGTTGCCGAAGGCGGAGAAGGTGGTGAACCCTCCGAGGAGTCCGACCACAAGGAAAAGGCGTGTCTCGGCGGAGAAGCCCCCGCGGCCCTCCGCAAGCTGGGATACGAGTCCGATGATGAAACACCCGAGCAGATTCACGGCCAGCGTGCCCCACGGAAACGCCGCGCTCCCGCTCCACGTCTGCACCCACCCGCCGAGCGTGTAACGCAGTACCGAGCCGATTCCGCCTCCGAGTGCAATCACGATGTATTTCATGCCGCAATCTGCATCGAAGCATCGCTTGCATTCCACCTGCATATCGTGCTATATTTGGAATCGCGCCTGGATGGCGGAATTGGCAGACGCGCTACATTCAGGGTGTAGTGTCCGCAAGGGCGTGCAGGTTCGACTCCTGTTCCAGGCACAACGGTCCGACTTTGTCGGACCGTTACGTTTTACTGGTGCACGAGTAACGGGATGGTGCGCTGCGCTCCCGCTCCATCCTCGATCACGATCCGGTACACGCCGCTGCGGAGATGTGCGGTCTGCGGAACGGGGAGTATGGTCCGGCCGGGGTGCGCCGTCGCGTCCGTCGGCGCAGCCGCGCGCCTTCCGAGCGCGTCGTACACGCTGATACGGAGCGTGCTGCGTGTGCTGCTGTTCACGGGCAGGTGGACGACCGCGCCCACCCGCGCGGGATTCGGATACAGCGATCCGATGTCGAGTCGCCGGTCCGGCGTGCGCGTCTCGATGCCGTTGACACGCCCCTTTGGATTCACGTAGAACGTGTCCACGGAGGAGACGGGGACAAGCGGGATGACCGTGATGCTGAAGCCCGGTGGAAGCGCCCCGGCCACGGTGTCACGCCACAGCCATGTTGCGTACTGAAGATCGAACGTCGCCGCGCCATTGGGGAAAATCGGCGTGCGTGTGTACAGGTCCTGTGGCGTGTCGGAGTAGTCCGACGTGAACAGAAACAGGTATTCGCGATCGCCTTGTGTTATGGGATCCCACGTGTTGTTCTGGCGCAGCCCGCCTTTCTGTTCAACAAATGCCGCGTTCGCCTGTCGCGGCCGCAGTGTGTCCGATATGTCCCATACCGTAAACGGCACGTCGTGGTAGCCGCTGTAGGCATAATTGGGATTACCGCCGCGCAGGTACAAATGTGCTTTCTGCGTTCGCGCGGGGTCGAACACAATGCGCATGGGCCGTTGTTGAAACCATTTCACCTTGCTCCCCCAGCCCCATGTGATTCCGGTTTCGATTTCAACGGCGGGCGTCAACCAGCGGTCGAGTTCGGAGGTTCTGCGGACGAGTTCGACTTCCGGGCCGCTACCGTCATCGTACAACCGACGCTCGGTGCTCGTTCCTGCGTGTAATTTCCAGCCGTCGCTCGAGGGCATCAGATGTGCATAACGATCAGGAAACGGTGCATCCACCACCACATCGCGCCATGCCGTCATGTCGAAAATCGTCACGGTGCGGCGTGTCAGCAGGGGATCGCTCTCACGAATCGTGATGCGGTACGTGTGGTCCTCAAGCAGCGCGCGGTCGGTGATACGCCAGCCGAGTGTGCCCACGGCATTGCCCGCCGCATGAATCGCGAGCGAATCGACCGGCGCTTCGGCGGGCTGCTCCACAAGCAGACGCGCAGTGTCGCACCAGCATTGATTCGCTCCGTCGCGCAACAGGAAGGGCAGCGGGAGGCGTTCGCCGACGGGGAAAGTCCCCGGGACGTCGACGGTCGCGAAGGTGGCTGAGTCGTGCATGTTGTACGCGATCGTGCGCGCTCGGCCGGGCTCGAGACGTGTGTCGAGCTGCATCCAGGGCATCGTCCCGGGCAGGAATCCGTCGTCGAGTATCTCGAGCGTATCGAGAGTGAACGACGTTTGGTTCCCAACCGTTACTCCGATGCGCACGTTCTCTCCGGGATTCGCGTGTCCGTCGGAATTCAGGTGATCCGATTGCACAAAAACATCGGTGATGTGTATCGGCCCCGAGAGTGGAAGACAGCGCGCAATGGGCCACTCCATCGGATCGTTCTGTTGACCAGTGGAGACCGACACGAAACAATCGAGTCCGAAGGGCGCCCGTGTGGTGGAGTAGCTTCCGCCATACACGCCGTCATTCGCCGCGCCATCCTCGTGCAGGCCGTCATCCAGAAGCACGCCCCGATTGTGCAACACACCGTCGCCCGTGCGGAAGACGATGGGGATGCTACCCGCCGCGCCCTGCATACGACCTGTCATGTGTACCTCGGCGGTGTTAGCATCCGGGTACCGCATTCTGACCGCGATGTCGGGAATCCCGATGTTGGGGTGAGCGTGGCGTATGTGTGCGGCATCCGCAGCGTCACGCAAGGCGAGAATGTCGCGCGTCGTTGTCGGTCCCTGCGCGACGATGTCCGCAAACACCACTTCCTGCGTGTCGCCTGGTGCCATCGTGAACGGTCCGCTTCCCAGCACAATGCGCCGGTCGCCCATGCGGAACCGTTGTCCGTCGAGCCAGCCGCGTCCCGTCACGGGATCACCCGTGAGTGAATACGTTGATGTCCGGCCCGTCGTTGGATTGATCTGCGCGGTCCCGTCGAACAGGCGTCCTCGGAGAGAATAATACATCTGCGAGGAGCCGGCCGCCAGACCGAGTTGCGGATCGCGATACTGCATATCGGCCGCAACGTAATACGTGAATGCGGACATGCGGAGGTTCATCGCATTGACGCGTAAACCGAAGTTCCAGTGTGCCTCCCGCTCGGAGGCGCGGACGATGGGCCCCTGCAGCAGCACGGTGCCGAATGCCGGCGGATCGCCGTACAACTTGTCCACGCGGTTGCCGTTGTACACATACATGAGATCGCGCGTCGTGTCACACCCCGCGAGGTCGTCGTTCGGGCTCCCGATGTCGGGATCGCCCCAGCGGCCGATGAACATGTTATCGTACGAATCCCGGGACTTGTTGATCAGGGTGTGTTTCACGAACACCATATTCACCAGCGATGGTACGGTGGACCACGTCCAGAGCAATGTCTGTATTTCGAGTCCGATGGGCTCCGTGCCGTACAGATTTAAGGTGCGGCTCGCCTCCATGTCGTTCGAGACGAACCAGGCGAGCTGGTCACCGAGGGGCAACGGACCGTCGGACGAGGCGCTGTCGGCGAGCCACCTGTCGAAATCGGGATCGTAGATACCGTTCCTGTTCCTGTCGATCCATGGCGCGCCGAGATTTGCGGGCCACGACATAAAATCAGCACGCAGGCGCTGTTGTTCGGGACCCGTCAGCGTGGCGTACTCCGCCGCGCCGATGCGCCGAGCAATATATATGTGATGTACGGGATCGGACGGATCGGACGGCAGTCCGGGGAATTGAATATTTCCCGCCTGCAGACCCTGTCGATACGTCGATCCGCCGGCATGGAGTTCGCCCTTGTACATGCAGCCGTACACGAGTCCCGCATTGAAGCCCACGTGTTTCCCCGATCCCTTCGGCCACTCGAAGCCGTTGGCGTCGGTAGCGGGATTGTGCATCATCGATCCGTTGTTCCCGAACCACATCGTGAATGCCGACGTGCCGATGCTGTCGTACGCATCGTTGGTCAGCACGCGGGCAGGGCTTTGCGGAACAAAGGGCCGTTCCTGCGCGGCCGCGCGCAGTCCGCATAGAAGTAACAGCACGATGATAGGGATGGAAACACGTCGCATGGGAAACCTCGTAACGCTGGGAATGATCGAAGTATTTGTAACGTCCTGTGTCCACGTGATTGATGTTGCGATTCGAGCGTCGCGTCCGCCTCAGCGCAGCAGAAGCATGGGCCGCCGTACGACGGCACTCCCGTTGACGAGCACGAGCTGATACATGCCCGCGGCCATTGAGGCGGGGATGCGAAGCGCGAGTGTGTGTGTGCCCGTATCCAGCTCCGTGTCGAGGAGTGAGACGACCCGCCCGAGGGAATTGTGCAACTGCACCGAGCAGCGCGCGGGCTGAGGAACGTCCACGAGCAGTGTCGTCACTGCGCCGGACCTTGCCGGATGAGGGTACAGCGTCCGCACGTCGAACTTTTTCGGCGGCGGCACGGGGGCCGCGCGGCGCCCGGGACGAATGAGAAACGTATCGGCGTCGCTGACCGGTATGCGCGAATCGAGCAGCAGGTGTGTGCCGTCGCGGAAGGATGCGAACGCGGCCGTGCTGCTGTATGATCCGATGTAGAGGATGTCGAGCGCGCCGTTGTACGGGTACAACATGTTCTGTGTGTACTCGGACGGGATGGGCGTGGAGTATGTCGACGAAAAAACGATCAATTGTTCGCCGCTGTCCCAGCGCCCGTCCAGACTGCCGCTCGCGGTCGATTCCACGATGCCCGCGTTCAACTGGCGCACACGTATCGAATCGCGCATGGCCCAGACCGTGAAGGGCAGGGATACTTTTCCATCCGGTGCCGCGCTCTGCAGCGATGTTCCGCGGTAACGGACGACATCCTGCCCGCGCGTGGAATCGAAATCGATTGACACGACCGCGAGTTCCTTCCAGGTGCTGCGCGACCGTTTCGGAATGCTCAGTGGTATTCTCGTGAAGTTCGGCGAGGCGTCGGTGGTACTTCCCGCGGGTGTGTTGAACCACGAGCCCCAACTGCCGCAGACCGCCGTTGTGCCGTCGGAGTACATCACATAGGCTTTCCCGACTTCTCTGTCCGTGCTGCCTGCCGTGAGTTTCCATCCTGCCACCAAGGGCATTGCATGCGCGAAACTGTCCGGCAGGAACACCCCGTCGACCACGATGCGCCCCGCGGTCATGTCCTCGATGCTGACCGTGCGCACATGCATCGCGGTGTCGGCGCTCCGCACCGTGACACGATACTCGTGTGTGTCGAGCGAGGCACGATCGACGACGCGCCAGCCGAGTGAGCCTGCTGCGTAGCCCGCGAAATGTTCCGCGAGCGAATCGGCCACGGGTTCGCGCAGTGCGGCGACGGCGATGCGGGCGGTGTCGCACCAGCACTGATTCGTCGTGTCTTCCGTGTACAGTGGGAAAGCGAGGCTGCTGCCCACGGGAGTATCGCCGGGAATGGTGTACGAGAGGAAGCTGTTCACATCGTGGGCGTCGTAGGGCAGTGCGCGTGTTGATGCTGGCGCGACGACGGCGGGAAAAACGAGCGGGCGCGAGCCGTACATTCCCCAGGCGCCCGGAAACACACGGAGCGCTTCGACGGGGAATGCGCCGTCGTTGCGCGCGTCGAGGCCCAGCCGGATGTCCTCGCCCGGATTCGCGTCGGCGAGGAAGTTCAGGTGATCGGAGACGATGCGGACGCCGATGTGTAAGGGGCCGTTGAGCGCGAGGCACGAGGCGACCGGCCACGTAAGGGTGTGTGTGTGCGGATAGTCCGCGTCAACGATACAATCCACACCACGGCCCTGACGTGTGGTGATCCACACGCCCGCAAAGGTTCCGTCACCGGCCAGCCCATCGCCGTGCAGCCCGTCGTCAAACAATGTCGTGGATGCGACCGGAGAGCCAAATCCATCCACAAAACGCGCGGTTGCCGCGAGTGCTCCTTGAATGAATCCGCGCACGTCGATGCGGGTCTGGGATGTGCCGGGATAGGATACCGTCGCTGTGATGTCGGGCGGTGTGAACGTGAGCGCTCCCGCATTGTACACGGTATGAAGTTCGTCGGCCCGCTTCTGCAGCAGTCGAAGATCGGCCGCGCGTGTGGGTCCCTGCGCAACAACTGTCGCATATACGACCTCCTGCGTATCGCCGCTGTGGAAGGTCACGGGGCTGCACGCGAGGATACCCCGGCGGTCGGATGCGCGGTGTACACGTCCGTCCACCCATCCCCGCATGTGTATCGGATCGCCCGAAAGCGGAAACGCCGTTGCGTTGTGTGTCAGCGGATCGATGGGATACGGTCCTGTGGACATGCGCCCGCGCAGAAAGCGGTATACGTGCCCGCGTGCCGACGCGCCCGCAGTGGGCGGATCGCCGTAGCCCCGCACACCCTTGATGACGTTTGTAAAGCCGCCAACTCCGAGATTGCGATATCCGGCGCGACGGCCGAAGGACCACAGAGCTGTATCACCAAGCGAGGCCTCGATCGGTCCCTGCAACAGTATCGTGCCGATCACGGGTGGATCGTTGTACAGGGGGTCCGACACCTCGCTGTTGTAGCTGTACATCATTCCACGGACCGAGTCGCAGCCCATAAAATCGTCTCCGGCAAAACCGATCTCGAAGTCGGTCCAGCGCCCGAGAACAAATTCCGTCACGGCGTCGGGAGTTTTGTTGATGACGGTATGCCGGACAAAGACGGTGTTCTCGAGAGTGGGATGGCCGCCGCGTGTCCAGATGTAGGTATGGACTTCGATGCCGAGCGGACGGGATCCGAACAGCGCGGATGTGCGCGCCGTGTCGAGGTCGTTCGAGACGTACCATGCGATGTGTTCGCCCGCGAACAGCGGTTCGTCGGAGGTGGTGTTGTTGTCGAGCCAGGCCTCGAAATTCGGATCGTAACGTCCGTTATTATTGCGGTCGAGCCACGGGGCGCCGAGGTCCGCGGGCCAGGTGGTGAAGTCCGCGCGCAGCCGTGTCTGCACACCCGGCGGCAGTTGCGCAAACGTCGCGCGCTGCATGCGCCGTGCGAGGTAGATGTGATGCCGCGGGTCGGCGGGATCCGCCGCTGTTCCGCCGGGCAGTATCGGACCTGGCTGCAGAGCCGAACGGAAATACGCTCCGGTTGCGCAGGTGTCGCCGCGTACGAGTCCGCCAAACACCGGCCCTTCGGCGTAGATCAGATGGTGGCCGCTCCCGCGCGGCCATTCGAATCCCGGTCCGTCGTACATGGCGTTGTGCGACAGCGTTCCATCGTTGCCGAACCACATCAGCAGCGCCGCCGTGCCTATCGAGTCGGTGTCGTCGATCACGACCGTTCGAGACGGTGATGCCGATTGTACAGCGCTCTGTCCGGGCGCCTCCGCCAGTATGGAACAGATAATGATGGTTCCCAATACAGCCAGTCGTCGCATAAAGCACTCCTGCACGTCAGGCGGAAAATAGAACTTCCCGGCGTCCCGAAAAAAGTGGAATTCATCGTTCCCCACGTATCACGTGTTGTATGCGGGCCGCGTGTGCGCGGGGTGCGCGACGCTGCTCGATCAATGACCTATGGCTGTGATGCCGACAGTTGCCGGCACCCGCTCGACGCCGAATACATCAACAACCGGCCTGTACGCCCGTCTGTCACCGACGCATGAACTTTTATTCAGCCGACGCGTGAACTAGCATTCAGCCGACGCATGAACTAGCATTCAGCCGACACATGAACTAGCATTCAGCCGACACCTGAACTAGCGTTCAGCCGACCGGTAAACTTGCATTCAGCCGCCCGCCTCCGTACGTTTATGCATGTCTCGCGTCTTACAATACCCTCGATTGGTTGCGCCGCGTCTCCATGAGGCGCTGCGTGACACGCCTGCCGTGCTCATCCACGGGCCGCGGCAATGCGGGAAGACAACGCTGGCGCGTATCGTGGGTGAACACCGCGGGTACTCATACATTTCCTTCGATGACGTCGCTGCATTGGCGGCGGCGAACGCCGATCCCGTCGGCTTTATCGCGGGGTTGCCCTCGAGAACCATACTCGATGAGGTGCAACGTGTTCCCGGGATATTCACCTCGCTCAAGGCCGCGATCGACACGCGCAGGGTCATGGGGCGGTTCATTCTCACGGGCTCGGCCAATGTCCTGCGCCTGCCCGGACTTGCGGACTCTCTCGCAGGACGCATGGGTATTCTCCGGCTCCACCCTCTCGCGCAAAACGAGATCGAAGACCGGCGGCCCCGTTTTCTCGATGCTCTGTTGCGTGGTCGATTCAACACGGGCATGTCAACGTCGCTCGGACGTGAACTCGCGCGACGCATTGTCACCGGCGGGTATCCGGCGGCCCTCGCGCGGAAGACGCCTGCGCGCCGGCGCATGTGGTACCGCGATTACGTCGAGACGCAAATACAGCGCGACGTGCGCGACATGAGCCGACTACGGTCGTTCGAAACGCTTCCGAAACTCCTACGCCTGGCGGCTGCGTATACGGCGCAACTCATCAACGTCGCCGATCTTGCGGCACCATTCGAATTGACACGACAGACTATTCACGAGCACGTCGCCCTGCTCGAGCGTGTGTTTTTGATCGAGAGGCTTCCGGCCTGGCACATCAACAAATTGAAGCGGCTTGTGAAACGGCCGAAGATCCATGTGTGTGACACGGGGGTGGCATGCGCGCTGCTCGGGCTGGACGATACCGCATTGGCGGGGGATCGAGCCACGATGGGTGCCATGCTGGAGACGTTTGTACTCCAGGAATTGCGGCGTCAGGCAAGCTTCCGTCCGGATCCGCTTGAGTTCTCACACTACCGGGATCGTGACGACTTTGAAGTGGACATTGTGATTGAAGGACAGGGAGTGGTATGCGGTGTTGACGTCAAGGCCGCCGCCTCGGTCAACAGTGCGGATCTGCGTGGACTGCGCAAACTCCGCAGTGCGGCGGGCGGGCGCTTCTGTGCCGGAGTGGTCCTCTACGACGGAACGGCGACGATCAGTTTCGGTGAGAACATCTATGCCGTTCCGGTGAGGAAACTGTGGGAGTAGTCCACCCTCTCCATGCGGCGTGTACGACGCGTGTCTCTTCCGGCCCCCGCACGTTTGCCGCACCGCCGCGCGCGTCGTAGATTCGTGTCCATCATGAACGATCAGACTACACGCACCATCATTGTCGGCATCGCCGGCGGCAGCGGTTCCGGAAAAACGACCTTTGCCCGGCAACTGGCGGACCGGCTTGGTGAAGAATCCATCCTGCTCTTCCAGCACGATGCCTATTATCACGATCTCGACGCGATGCCGGTGCCGGATCCCGCAAAGATCAATTACGACCATCCCGACGCGCTCGAAACCGAACTGGCTGTCGAACACCTGCGCGCATTGCGGGCGGGTCTTCCCGTGGAGCAGCCCGTCTACGATTTCTCGACACACAGGCGGCTCGCAGAGACGGTGACGCTGCTCCCGCGCCCCGTGGTGCTGGTCGACGGCATCCTCGTGCTGTCGGAACCCGAATTGCGCGAGGAGATGGATCTGCGCCTGTTTATCGACGCCACCGACGACCTGCGCCTGCTGCGCCGTCTCGAGCGCGACATCGCCGAACGCGGACGTTCGGTCGAAAGTGTGCGTCAGCAATACCTCTCGAGCGTGCGGCCCATGTTCGAACAGTACGTCGCACCGAGCAAGCGCTACGCGGACCTTATCGTTCCCTTCGAAGCCACCAACGCCATCGCCGTGCGTGTGGTCGCCGCGTGGATTGAAGGGATGCTGGGGTAGGCACAGCGGGAGCGGAACAGCGAAATAGTGTCTCGCTGAGCGGAGTCGAAGCGCGACGGGACAGCGGGACCAGAACGCTGTGTCACCCCGAGCTTGTCGAGGGGCGACGGGAGAGCGGGGTGTTTACATGAGCGGGAAATCCGCGTCCGGTGATAGCGGAGTATCCGATCCGATATTCTGAATCCCCTCGCCCGGCGCTGTTGTTTCAGCTTCCGAACTCCGTATGCCGGGTTCTGGATTCTGAACACCGCCTTCTTCGCCCGCGGCCCGAGCGCCGATCACGACATAGCCCATGTAGCGCCGTCCGCCGTGTTTGAAGTACATGTCGATCTCGTGTTTGTAGTGTTTCACGAGCGCGCGGTGCTGCTTGAATTCCTCGAAGCCCGCAGCGGCCAATTTTTTCACGTCGGTCATGAACTGCTTGTAGAAGGGTTCGAGGACGCGTGTCTGGTCGCTCTCGTGCACGATGCGGAATCCGCATTCGGCGAGCAGGTCCGCGAGTTCCGCGCGTGTGGGCACTGTGTATTCACGTGTCTCCCACACGCCCCGTATGCCCGTGGGCGCACCGTCCTCGAGCCACACCGGTGCGGCGATAAGCAGCGGAGCCCCGGGCTTCAGCACACGCCGCACCTCGCGCAGCAGTTTGCGCTTGTTGTAGCTCGAAAGAACCCCGTCGACAATCACCGCGTCGACGGTGCCGTCGCGCGGATCGAGCGCGACGGGCGACATCATCCTGAAGGAGACACGCGGCCGCAGGTCGCCGACACGCGATTTGCAGAAGAACAGCGCCTCCGCGTCCTCGTCAGCGCCGACTATCGATCCTGGAAACTGCTCGGCCATGGCAAAAACATTTTCGCCGTAGCTGCTGCCGATGTACAGCATCTCGGCATCGTACCGCCAGTTTTTTCCTCCCGTCTTTTCGAAGGCGTAGGTGACCAGGCGTGGTCCGCCGGGTGTGAGATGGAAGGGGTAGTTGGGCATGTTTCTGTGTCGGTCAGTTCGTGGATGCAAAGTCGCGGGATCGGTTCCGAGTCTTGAAGGAGATAGGATACGTTTTTCAGGAGGTAGGATACAGGAGCTAGGATATAGGAGAACGCTGAGGGGCAGAGAAATGCGACCGGGAGAAGAGGAGACCACGAGATGTCTCACAAGGAACACGCGTATAATACGGATTGCATCCAACTAATCCGTCCCGCTGTCCCGCTCTCCCGCTGTCCCGCTGTCCCGTCGCGCTTCGACTCCGCTCAGCGAGACACTATTTCGTTGTTCCGCTCCCGCTGTCCCGCTGTCCCGTCGCGCTTCGACTCCGCTCAGCGAGACACTATTTCGTTGTTCCGCTCCCGCTGTCCCGCTGTCCCGCTGTCCCGCTGTCCCGTCGCGCTTCGACTCCGCTCAGCGAGACACTATTTCGTTGTTCCGCTCCCGCTGTCCCGTCGCGCTTCGACTCCGCTCAGCGAGACACTATTTCGTTGTTCCGCTCCCGCTGTCCCGCTCTCCCGCTGTCCCGCTCTCCCGCTGTCCCGTCGCGCTTCGACTCCGCTCAGCGAGACACTATTTCGTTGTTCCGCTCCCGCTGTCCCGCTCTCCCGCTCTCCCATATCCTCACACGAGTGTTAGGAGCTACGACCCTCGAGACCAGCGGCAGATCGTTATTGGATAACGAGCGCTTCGCGGAGGAAGCGTCCGATGGACACGACGCTGCCGACGAGACCGAGTATCGCGCCCAGGACGATGAGGTAAAAATAGAACACCGCGTCAACGGCGATATTAACGAGCAGGTCCTCCGAAATGGGACTGATGAAGAAGGCAAAGACGAGACCCAGCAGAATCGAGGCGAGGACCCCGCCAATGAGGCCGTGCAACACACCCTCGATGACAAAAGGCATGCGGATAAACATCGAGGTGGCGCCCACCAGTTTCATCGTGCGGATGATGCCGCGTTTGGCCTCGATGGTGAGGCGGATCGTGTTCGCCACGAGTATCACGGCCGACAGCCCCAGCACGATGCCGATAAACAGGGTCGCATAACTGAAGGCACGCGCCCGCGTGTCGATCAGCGACAGGAATTGTTTGCGGTATACGACATCCTCCACGCCGCGCATGCGTTTGACCCGCTCGGCGATGGCCGCCACACTGTCGGGATTGTCGTACCCCGCGTACATCTTCAGGCGGAAGGAGGAGGGCAGGGGATTGTCGTCGAGGAAGTCCGCGTACGTCTCGCCGAATTCTTTCTGGAAGATTTTTGCGGCTTCTTCCTTGGAGATGTAGGTCACCTCCTCGACACCACGGAGCGAGCGCATGCGTACGCCAAGTTCGCGGTGCTGGTCTGCCGACAGCCCTTCGCGCAGGAACGCCTCCACTTCCACGCGGTTGCGTATCTGGTCGACGATTGCGGAGAAGTTCAGCGTAATGATCGCGAACACCCCCAGGAGCAATAGGGAAATGCTGACCGTGAAGATCGTAATGATCGTGGCGGCACGATTGCGCCGGAACCCGGCCAGACTTTCCTGAAACGTGTATCGGACGCTCATAGGCCTTTGTTATCAGCCCAAGTTAGCTTTTCATCGCCGGGAGAACAAGTGGACAGCGGGACAGCGGGACAGCGGGAGAGCGGGACAGCGGGAGAGCGGGACAGCGGGAGAGACCCGATGTTTAACATAGCAAGCCTCGCACGTGGTGTTTAGATTTCTGTTTGCCCAAAAACATCCACACCTCGCGGAGGCTTGCTATGCAGCAACGTACACAGCCCACGTTTGACGATCAACC
>JACRFB010000023.1 GCA_016218045.1 Ignavibacteriota bacterium | reverse complement strand
AGCGGATGGTGTTTCCGCGTTTGGGTCTCGAAGGAGGTTTCGCCGCACTGGGCGGGTCGGATGCGAGTCTCTTGTTCTTCAGCGCCGGTGCGCGTTTATATCTGACCGAGAGTAACATATCGCCGTACATCGCGGGCGGAGTATAACGGCGCACCTAGTTTGGCCACGTTTTGCACCTGGTTTGGCCAAGACCGAGCAGCCAAAACCTGCAAAAAACGATCATTATAGTGGCCTGTAACTGTGATTTTCGTCTGACATAATGACAGGCGGGCGATTAGCGGTACCGTTGACGCTGGCGAGCGCGGTTACGGTCAGACGCGACACGGATCTGTTCGCCGGTCAGAACGAAGCGGCCGTTGATCTGGTCGATCGCGCTGCGCAACATAGCAAATTCTGACCGCAGGAGCGAATACATCGTAGCCGCCTGCGCCGCCTGTAACGCCTCGATGTCCTGGTCGCGGAAAATCCATTCTGTGTTGCGCGACATGCCGGCCCTTGCTGCGTCGCCAACAACAGCTACAGTCGGCTCGTCCACACGGCCGCCCGACGCAAAACTGGCTAGCTGCGCCAGGACTGGACCCAACAGACCACCTACCAGCCCGCGTGCCGCCACCTTTATCATGGGTATTACTCCTAGCTTAACCCAGAACGGCAGAGCTGCGGACGCAGGGTCAATTAGCAACCAGTCCAACACCATTTTTTCGATGGCCGCCGCAGCAAGGTTTTCGAGGATGCCGGCAATCATGGACATCGTACCACGAACCGACTCACGCATCGCCTCCGGGTCGCCCGAGAATAGGCCAGCCATGGCATCGCTGAATCCCGCACTCATGGTTTCCATAATCCCGTTGAGCGAATCAGCCTTTTCGCTCAGGGCGCCTTCGATCTCGGCCAGATCGCGACGTGCCTTTTCGGCCTCGGGAGATCCGGGCGCTAACGTGGCCAGCTCCGCTGCTTTTCGTGCACGATCAGCCTCAAGCTTCCGCACAGCCTGGACACGATCGGCTTCCGCCTGCTGCCCGGCAATACGCGCCTGCAGAACCTGGCGCTTGCGTGCGATCTCTTCCTCGACCGCCTCACGACGAGCCGCAAAGACGCGTTCGAGCTGCTCCTTCGCTTCGGCGCTATCCCCCACGGCGTCGAGTTCGCGTTTCTTCTGCGCATCGAGCGCGGCCAGGCGATCATCGGACTGTAGATCCAGAGATTTTGTGCCCAGCCGCTCCTGCAGCTCCACCAGCCGATCGAAGAATGCGCGTTCGCGGTCGAGCCGTGCCTGCATTGCCGCGGCCTCACGCTCCATTTTATCATTCAGCAAGTCGCGCTCGCGGTCTGCAGCCTCGCGTGCCAGGTCATACTGTCTCTGGTAGAGATCACGCATTTTAGCCTGCAGCTCGTCGACGAGATCGGAGTTACCGGCGGTCTGTGCCTGCAGAACCTCCTGGTTGATTTCAGCGAGCTGGCGGCCGATCTCTGCCACGATGGCCGTGTTGTTCGCCAATCCGAGGCCCACCTCAAATTCGATTACGGCCAGACGCTCGTCGCGGATCTTCTGAGCCAGGTCTCGCGCATCCTCGAGCACGCCTGCCTGTGCCTCTTTGATAGTGTTTTCCTGGGCCGCAATGTCGACGTTGATTTCCTGGATGCGCGCCTGGATGCCCTCCACATCCTTTGCGCCGTCCTTGTATTTTCGAGCGGTGGCGAGGCGCCTATTTTCAAGCTCAAGCTGTTGCGCCAGTACACCACGGTGTGCGGTCGCATCAGCGAGTTCGTCCTCGGCCGTGCGCTTGCGTCCTTCGTCCAGCCTGCGTGATTCTCGCACTACCTGCGCACGTTTCTCCTCATTGGTCAGAGTGCGCAGTTCTGTGTCGAGCTTCTTCTTGGCGAGGTCGTAGGCCGACTCGCCGCTTTTCGTGTTTTTACCCTGGAGTTGCTCCAGTTCCTTCTGAAGAGCCGCGCGTTGTGAGTCCAGGGATGCCAGTTGCTTGATTCGGTCAACCGATAGAAACGGAATTTTCGCGCGCTGTTCTTCTATTGATTTGATCTGTGCTTCAATCTCAGCGATACGCCCACCAACGGTCAGCACTTCCTGTTTTTTCTGTACGGCAGCAGCGCCTGTCTCTTCCTCTTTTTGCTTTTCACTCGAGAGTTGCTGCAAACGAGCCTGGTGGTACTTCGCCGCAAGGGCCGTCAACTGGCGCACCTGTTCGGGTTCTGCGCCGGAGTCTGCAATACGCTTCCTTACTGCGTCATATGCATCGGCCAACTCGGCACCGTTTTTTGCGTCCTGCATCTCGAGGGTGAAGCTCTTTACAAACTGCTGTGCGCTCACACGGCCAGCGGAACCGAGGCCCAGCCATTCGCCAATATCAGCCGCTTTGTTCTCCATGAAACCCTGAGAATCGTTGATGATCTCGGTCATCATATTCTCAATATCTTCCGCGGCCACGTCGACCTGGTCTTGAAGTTGCAGCTTCAATAGATCCTGCTCAGCCTGACTCAGCCGGTCCAACGATCCCTGCAGGTCGTCGATCTTCGAAGCTGAATCGGCCGCGAGCTTCTTGACGGCGTCGAGGTTATCGGCGAGATCGCCAGTCCGTTTAATGACACCCGGATATTGTCCGTTGAGCTGCTCTGTTATTTGGCTGAGCCGCTCTTTCTTCGACGCGGCCTCCTCCGCACTCAATCCCGACGCCTCGACTTGTTTTGCCAGGTGCACGTACTCCCATGCCAACGCCTCAGTGCTTTCGACCTGCGCCATACGTGACTCGGTCTCGGCCTTTTGTTGCTGAGTGAATTTGAGCTGCTCATTCGTCTCGGCCGCACGCTCTGCCGCCGTTTCATTCAGCGCATCGGTCAAAAGCTTTGTAGCAGTCACCACGGCGGCAATACCGGCAATGGTGAGAAACACAGGATTTGTAGCGAACGCCACAGCCGCCTTACTGAGACCAGCAAATGCGAGCTTCCCGCCTGCACTAGCGGTGAACAACGCAGGCGCAATCTTCTGAATCGCCGGCAGTGCCTTGGTGTCGAGAGCCACCTTGAGCGAGGTGATTGCCGAGTCGGGTACGATGGACTTCAGACTTGTGATGGCCGTGAGCGTTGGCGCGAGCGAAGCGACTGTGTTGGCCG
The DNA here is from genome assembly GCA_016218045.1 of Ignavibacteriota bacterium. Classification (NCBI taxonomy): domain Bacteria; kingdom Pseudomonadati; phylum Ignavibacteriota; species Ignavibacteriota bacterium. The sequence continues at coordinate 37,872 of JACRFB010000023.1, read as the reverse complement.
CCGATATCGCGCCACCGCCTATCACATCAAACGCGCCCATGAAATACGACTGAATTTTGTTGAGTGTGATCTTCGCCTGTACCTCGATCCCTTCGGACGCGACGGCGAACGCCTGCTGCGAGGCCTTGGCTTTGACCTGGAGCTGCACGGCGTCAAAAGTGGAATTCGCGCGTGATGCGTTTTCTCCTGTTACGAGCAGCGCGGCCGAGGCGGCCTCGCTGCTACTGAACACCTGCGTCATCGACAGGCCCATCGACGCGGCGGCTTTCTCGACCTTCTGCAGAGTCGGAATAAGGCCCTTCCGACGGATCTCCTCTCCAATGTTCGCTGCGTTTAGACCGACTGAGTTCATGACAGATGCCAGAGGTCCTGCCGGTTTTTGCAGCTCCACTATCGCCGATCGAATCTGAGTAGTAGCCTGACTTGTGGGCACGCCGAGCGATGTCATCTGTGCGATCATCGCGGCGACTTCTTCGAACACGACGCCGGCGGCCGACGCCGCGGGAATCACGTTTGCCAGACTGGCGTTCATTTCCGGCAGTGTCGTCTTTCCAACGTTGATGGCGCCGAAGAATATGTCGCTCACGCGTGCAGCGTCGGTCGCAGGCAGCTTGTACGCGTTCATCACCGAGGTGAGACCGTTGACAGCGCTCTGCGTGTCGCTCATGCCGGCGACGGCCATCTTCGATGCCGTCTCGACAAACGAGATGATCTCCTCCTGCGTGCCCGTGACGCCGGCACCGATTGCGTCGTATACACCTGCAGCGATCGCGGCGGCAGAGTCAGGCACGCGAGTCGAGAGGTCTATCGCCAGGTCGGCGTACGCCTCAAAATTCTCGACTCCAAGCGTACCGATATTCTTCACCTGAGTATCGAGTGCGGTAAACGGTGCGCTCAGATCCTGCACCGCGGAGCTGACGGCCGTCACACTTTGATAGAGCTGGTTGAACTGAAAGGCCCTGCCTCCCGGCACGCCGCTTCCAGCAGCCGCTGGCGTGTTCAGCTTTTCATCAGTGCGGTCGATTTCCTCACCAGCATCTTTTGCCGCCTTCTGTACCTGGCGCAGTTCTGCGGCAAGGGCATCTCCGTCGATCGGTTTGATTTCCTGCCCGAGAGGTCCCAATGCGCGTTTAAGCGCCATGATCATAACATTTAGGCGCGCCACATCGAGTGCGGGAGAGAACGTGACAACTACTGGAAGTTCAGGCATCACGTCACCACATATTCGCGCAACGCGCTGGCGGGGTTTACACCCCAGACGCCGCCAGGCACTTCACCACCTGCAGGCGTGTACGGCGCGAGTTCACAAATCGTGTTGACTCGCAGCTCTACTCGTCGTCCGGGCGTGCCGGGGTGCAGGTACTTGATCAGCACACGTATCTCCATCATGCAGTCCGAGAAGATGACCGTGTCTTCGATAGAATATGAGACCAGCATGCGCGGCGAGAACCAGGTACGAAGGTAATCCGCTAGGCGGCCACCATGATGCGACGCCGGCGTGAGCTGTATTGTGCGCGCCATCGCAGCCCAATCACGCAGTCGCCACGCGTTGAGAAAATCGCGCACTTTGTCTGTCGCATCACGTTCGCTGATTGTCACATCGACTCCATCAGATATTCGATCCCACTGATTGCATCGTACCAGAGCGTTCGCCGGGCATCCGCCATCCGCAGCGGATCGTTCTGCGCGACAAGGGCAACCAACGGGTCGCGCCGCGCATCAGACAGCCGCAGCCTGAGAGTGCCATCATCGTACAGAGTCCTCATGACTCCGTCGCGTTCGAAGAGGCGGCGGGCCGCTCCGCGGCGTTGATCTGTGCGAGATTCGATCCGAGCGATGCGATGAGATCGGCCAGATCCACGCGTACTTCGTCGGCTCGCGATAGCACTGTTCGCGCGACGGACTCCAGCCCGAAACGCGTAAAAAAATCACTCACGCAGGCCTCCACATCGGCGTGTGTGCGGACGCTCATTGTGCGCACATCCTGCAGCGCCCGCTCGTATTCCTGGTCGGAAAACGGCGCGGGCTTCCCGTCGGCATCGATGCGCCGCAACGTATAGGCGAACGCGCGAAGCAGATAATCGCCACCGCCCGCACGTAGCATCTGCGCGACGTGCGCTGCCGGCTTTTCGAGCATCGCTCGCTTGTAGTACAAAACCTCCGCGGCCATGTTAGCCTGTTCGAGCGTGATGAGTTCCATGTCGTAGCGATACGTCGCGCCCTCGACCGTGAAATCGCGCACCAACATGCCGCCGCGTTCTTCGTGTCCCACCATAAATCCTCCTACGCTGGATCATTCACCAGCAGTGTATCCTCATTCCAGAGGTGGTCCGTGCCGGTCATTCCGGTCGGTTGATACAACGAGGTCAGCGCCTTCGTTACTCGCACCTCAAACGACGGTCTGCCCTCGGACTGCACGGGTGCCCAGGTTACGCCGACGGGATCTGCGAGCCAGATCGATACCAGCCGGCCGTGCTCTTGCGAGGCGTCGGGTTTGAGAATCACAAACGCATCCCACGCGCGTCCCATGTAGGCGTCCAGATCATATACCATCTGCTCGAACGTGTTCTGCAGCACTAGTGCACGCGCCTCGAACAACCAACCGCACGTGCGCGTATCGCCGTACATACCGCGCGCAGTGACCGGCTGGATGTCCCACGTCGACCCCTGGCGCAAATGGTAGAAGTGAAACAGATCCTGATTATCCTTGCCGCGGAGAACCAGCCGATGCATTGGCATGTCGCGCCACTCATCGATGTCGCGGTAGACAAAATCAACCGGCGGCGGCATTACGATGGCTCCACTGCAAATAGCTCGAGGCCTGTCTCGGGAAACAATACGATGTCGTCACGAAACGTGATCGGACAACGGCCGTCGGCCGTACGCACCTGGATCCAGTTCACCGCGTCGTTCGCGTCGTACGGATACTGGATCTCCCGCACCTCGGCTGTCCAGAAATCGAGCACCCAGAGAACGTCATTGATCGCGCCTTCGGTGGTTATGGTCAGTGTCCATACCCGCCGATGTGCAAGCAGGTGGTCAACCAGTCGGCCGCGCAACGTTGTCGACTGCTGCCGTGTTGTTTCTGGCAGCATGATGAGCGACAGCTCACGGAACAGCTCCGTAGTAGTCGTCGCTCCGTTCGTATAGCGCAGCCGCACCACGAGTTACTTCTCGTCCTGCGTTTCGGACTTGGTCGCCGGCGCCGGCGTCGACCGTACTGCTGACTGGGCTGTTGGTACGCTCCACTGGCGGCGCGCCGTGCCGGCTTCAACGTTGAGCACGAGCAGCGGACACGGCAGAGAGTCCTGGATGTCTGTCATGACCGCGAGGTTGACAGTCGTATTATCGACCACGGACGTGATGATTGCTGGACGCTGCATGCCGTTGTCCAGGACAAATATAACGATGCGGCCAATCGATGGTGTGAACTGTGCCATGAGGATACCTGTCAAAATGTTGGAGGAAATACGAACTGCTCTCCGAGCTCGAAGCGAAATGACGCAGGACTGAGCGCAGTCCCAAGCTCAAGGAAAAGATTTTCGGTGCCAGTGTTGGAAGCGAGCCGCGATGAAGACACGTTCGGCGAACCTGTCCTCAGATATAAGCGATCGCCGGACGAAAACGCGTACGCCAACGAGTCGCATATGGACGGCGGCAGCAGCACCGATACAACCTCGTCGGTTGCGGCGGCATGAGCCGCCACGCCCACGATACGTCCGTACACTGCATCGGTCGCTGTCGCACGGTACAGCGCACCATCTGCAGCCATGTACAAAACGTCACCCTGAGCCAGAGCCTCTCCTGCAACACACTCACGGGTAAGAGTCGCCTGGTACCCATCGCCGCCGTCCGCAAGCGCTGGGACGCTGCCATCGGTCGTCGCAGGATTATCAGGCTCGCCGAATGCGAAGCGGTCAATGTTTTGCAGCCGCAGCCGCGTCGAGCGCACCGCCCAATCGCGTTCAATCCCAACGACGACGTACTCCACACCATCCTGAACGTATTCGCAGCCAAGCGCCAGATTCAGGATTCGGCCGCGGCCGCCGTCGTCGTCGGGGTGCGTACCGTCGGCACTCTTTCTCCAGCTGCAGAGGTACGGCACATCAATGCTGTATTCGGTCTTATAGAAGGCACCGTCGCGATCGATGAGCCAGGAGACGTAGCTTTCCAAGGTGTCAAACCAGTAGTCATACACGCCGGAGACACGCACGCCGATAAGCCCCACCGGCTCAATCACATCGTCGGTACCGTTGAGCCCATGCTCTACCGTTGTATCTGTATCGCCTACTGCGGCTGTGCGACAAAACAGAGTCGTGCATGAACCCTTCGCATCGTAATACTCGGCTGGATGTGTCGTGACAGCAGCGCCGCCGTTGTAGAACCGTGCGTTGTGGGGCAACAAGACATCGGACCAATTTTCTCCGTCAGCGGCATACCCGGGCTTGAACGACCGGAACGGAATGCCGATCGAGAACAAGAGCTGATCTCCTTCTCGCTTTGCATCCCGCCACTCGTCATTCAACTTGTACACCCCGTTGATCGCATCGTAGATATAGTGCCCACCCTCTCCAGCGAGTCCGCTTGCAGCTCCGTAAAACTGCTTATCGTCGTCAGGATCCATCGGCGACGTGTCCAGGTCCGCCTTTGTCGCATCTCTCAACCATACGCGGTGCTGCGATACGCCGGCGCGCGGAACAAATTCGATCTGCAAATCCGAACTGCCTATGTAGGTAAACCGCACGTACATGCCCAACGCAAAAGCAACGGCATAGATCAGCTCGGCTAAATTGTCGTAACGCTCAAACGCGATTGCCTGGGCGTTGGTGCCTGGAGGAGAGTACACGTCCTTTTTGTCGACGATGCTGGGCTTTACCAGCTGATACTGGCAGTACAGATGGGTGTTACTCAGCGCGCTGGGGACCCAACCAGCAGGCCAGCCCAACATCGGCTCGAAGGCGTCGTCTGAGCGCACGCGATACACTTTTGTGTTCGACGAATCTTTCGCATAGGCATACCGACCATAGCCGCCACCCAGTCGCTTGCAGTACGCAATGCGCTGCGGGATAATTCTGAATCCGCACGTTGAGTTGACGATGCTGATGGCATACGTGCCGCGACCAAGTACCTGTAGGCCGTTTGCCAGTGCCGCACACAGCGACTCAAGCGCAGCATTGACCGAGGTGATGGATCCCCACAGGGCTTCGCGACCGCTGGATGTATCGCGAAAGTACCCCATACGGTCCGCGACCCACGCAGTCTCCCAGGCGGTATTGAATGCGGCAGACACGCCCGTTGTGGCATTGCCGTAGATCAGATCTTTGAGCGGGACACTTTCGAGGATGTCAGCCCAGAACGGCCGCGCTGTAACATCCCACACACGGACGGGGCTGGGAGATTCGCTCCACTGCCCACCGGACCAGACGCTGTCCGTAGCGTGAAACTCAGGACGGATGACGCCTGTGAATTCAGCTTCATCGTTTGTTGGTGCGTCTGGATCCACTGGATTGACAAACAGGGCAACGTAGCGCAGTACTGCAGCGTCGCGGGCGTCGAGGATAAACGCGACTGCGTTTGAATCAGCAGCTCCAGATGCGGACGCCTCGTCCAGGGTGAACGTCAACTCGTCCTCTGCCTGCACACCTGCCTGCAGGTCGAGATCTTTCTTCGTCGTCTTAAGTTGGACGACGTCTATGTCAGGATGGGCGGCCGTGGCGAAAAGGTCATCGTAGGTATCGGCGACGACAAAGAGGACGGTTACGGTACCGTAACCGTCCTCATAAAATGTCGATATCTGACGAAAGCCCGCCACGACGTGTTTTGACCGTAACCGTTAGAGGTACAGCATGACGCCGGTGGCCAGCGTCACAACGTCGCCTGTTGTCAACGCGGGGATGGTGATTGCAGCGTCGGCGCCGAGCGGGGTGATCGTGGTGAGCCATGTTGTTACGGTTCCGGCCGTGATGCCGGCGATCGTCTCGCCCTGGACTTCGACCGGCCAGCTCACCATCTCGTTGCCCTTGGTTGACCGCTCGATATCGCTTGTGATCTTGCCGAGCAGTACTGCCACTGCCACGTCTGCGGCATCCGCGGCGTCGTCACCGAGGCCCACACAGACGAGCACGTAATCATCCTGCAGCGCCTTTACGGCTGCGAGCTTGTCCTTCGATGCCTCGTAGTGCGTGAATTTGATAGTCGGGACATTGTCGCCGCCGCCGCCAACCTTTTCAGCGCCCGTGGCGGCATCAACAACTTTCGTCACCTTCTTCGCCTCCACGGTCACGCCGTTGTCGAGATTGGCCTGGATGTACTCGGTTTTACCGGTCGACATCGGATCCTTGATGCTCGTTTCCGATAGCGCTTCAAACGGCAGCGGCGTGCCGAGTGTCAACGTGCCCGAAGCAGACGTGATTGGATAGATAATGGCGAAGTTGTTGCCGTTGATATACAGCTCCTGTGCAATCTCGGCGGGGGTGCGCTGTGCCATGGTGTTGCTCCTGTGTGGTCTGTTTGGATGTTATGACGTGTCAGTTGTTTGCGCGCCGCGCAAGCTCAACAGCAATGACGCCGGTACGCTCAGGATCTCTGATACTGCAAAGTGCTACATACGCCTGCTGCAACGCTGTCGTTGTACAGTCCGGCAATGCATCGCGCAAGTCCTGCAGCTCAGCGTCCAGAATATCGCTCGCTGTGATCTTGGCGTCATATTCAACGGCTGACATATTTACTCCGGCTCTTCTCGTCAGCCATGACGACTCCTGAGAAACTTGATGAGTTTCACGATCCCCCATCCGGCGCCCAGCAGGATGAGTACAACAGCGACAGCGGCCACTGCCAAGAACCCAATCAGGGGCTTAAAATCGCCGCCGTGCAGCATCAATAGCTGCAGGAGATGGCTTATCATGGAAAACCTCGCCAGGCCCAGGACGAGAAGAGCGCGACCAAGCCGACAACCGCAACAACGCCAACAAGCAACGCGGGGCCGAGCCACCAAGGGACGTCGACAATCATGCCATGCGGTGCTGCGTTGGATGCAAGCGTGTCGGCGCGGGAGATCAGCGCATCGAGTGCGGTTTTTAAAGTGTCGTGATTCATAGCTTCTCCATCAGGTTAAATTTTCTAATAGTTTTCATCATGCACCTCTCCCTGGTCGAATTGTTGCGTACATGGTTCCCGTGGACGTGTTTGTCCCGGCGACCTCGATTCGGATCGTCATCGTCATGCCGTCGTAGATGTTGGCTCCGGTAGTTGATACGCGCAGTGTGCGGCGTGCGTTCCAAGTCGCGGTCCCGGTTTGGTAAAACACCATCGTCGGGGTGGGGTTGCGGCCCGCATTCCCAACATACATTGTCACCACGTAGGCGTCGCCGTTGCCGAAACCGTATTTTCCTCGGCAGTTGTTCGTAGTACTTGCCGGGCTGCTTATCGTCGCCTCGCCGCAGCCCGTGAGATACCAACCGTTTGATGTGTCCGCCGCAACGTCGATCTCGAAATACGGCTTGCCGCTCATCTGGTTTGTGATTGAAACCGTGTACTCTACCCAGCCGAGTTTATATGTTGCCGATCCGCGCGGCACGAACACCTGGTTGCGATATACGTAGCAACTGTCGATAAACCAGCCGCCGCTCGTGTCGGACGCGAATATCTCTGCGTGCACCGAGTCCGGAAGAGTTGCGCTGCCTCCTGAACGTGCATACATTTTATCCAGCATTGGACCCAACAGGCCACTGTCTCGGATGCAGTCAATGTTGATGGAGAGTACATACAGCCCTGCAGTCGAGCTGTCAACATCGATGCATGTATCAAGCGCCGCAGGACGTACAAAGGTGCGCCAGCCCCTAGAGGAGTCGCGCAGCGCCGCGTGTTCGTTCGCATTCAATGCCTGTTCCGCAATGAACGTCGAGGTTGTCGGCGCTCCCACCTGTGCAGCCGTGACCGAGTGCGGATTGTTTGTATTCGCCGCGTGACTAGAGATCGTTGAGGCCGCACCGTCTGCAGTGCTCTGCGCGGTGGCCGCTGCGCTCGCCGCTCCATTTGCGGTGCTTTGCGCAGTGGCTGCTGCGCTCGCCGCGCCGTCTGCAGTGCTCTGCGCGGTGGCCGCCGCGCTCGCCGCTCCATTTGCGGTGCTTTGCGCAGTGGCTGCTGCGCTCGCCGCACCGTCTGCAGTGCTCTGCGCGGTGGCCGCCGCGGCGCCGGCTGCATCTGCAGTGCCTTGTGCTGCAACGGCGGCAGCAGCAATCGCTGCGTCCGTTTGCTCCATGCGCGTGTGGGCGGTATTGAACCACGTCCCGCTCGTGTCCGCAGCACCAGCGCCGCCGGTGATCGTGACGGTGGCGGTCCATGCATCGAAGAGTACGCTGCCCACGCCTGATCCTGTAAATACGACGGATCGAGCCAGGGCGGAATCGCTGCCATGTTTCACCATAATGGGCAGCCCGAGGACTGCAGTGTACGACGGAAGAGCTGGAGCCGGCGACAACGCCCCAAGCACTGCAGCGTCTGCATCTGGTACTACCAAATCAATCCCTGGTGCCGAGGTAGGATACCCGTTTGCAGGAAATCTGTCAGGTGACCACACGCTGATGACGCTATTTGCGATTACGTCGATTGCGATAATGCCGTTCGCATCCGCGGTGTCCTCAACAGGCTTCGTGAGCACTTGGTATGTCGTAGATCCGGCAGGACGCAGCCGCGATATTCGCAGACGAGCCCCGGCGGCCACTGATCCATCAATCAAGCGCAGCTCGCCTGTGATACGGCAGATGCGAGGCTGAGCGGCCATATCTATCACCGCCACCAGCAGCGCCAGAACAATCAGCAGATGCTTCATTGCAAAACCCTTAGAATAAGGTACAGCACGTAGCTGTCATTACGACCGTATACGGTGAGTATGCCATCCTGCCAGATCGCCCACCCGACGTTTGGCTCCTCGGCGGCCTGCAGCACGGGGCCGCGGTTGGCATACGACACAATCGCAAAATCTGTGGACGTCAGCCCGTCGATCGACACAGTAGCACTGTCATCCGGTCCAATCTGGACGAGCCCCGCCAAGTCGGTGAACACGAATCGTGTGCCGCGCAGTGAGATACGCGAGTCGTTGTCCTGCTCGTACGGAACGCTCTCGACTGTAGTCTGTGCACATAGAGTGGCACACATCACTACCAGCATCAACACGGTTTTCATCAGTATATTAACCCCGGGACTTTTTCGATAAACGACACCGTGCACGACAGCCAGTCCTGGTCACGAACACCTCGACGAGACATCAGCATGTTCGGCACTATCAGCGGTACCTGTATTTTTTGACCTACGAAATAGAACGTATTGAGGTCGTTTAGAGCCTTGTACCCCATGCCAACGATTTGCAGGCCGCTGCCGTTGTACACCGTCGACACCGCCGATCCTGCGTAGTAGACGTATACGGCTGCGCCCTGTGGTATTGAATCCCGTAGCGTGAACGTTACGAGGGTATCACGCCTGCGCGCCGTGGTGGATGTGTCTCGACTATGGGTGATTACCATGCGGTCAATCACCAATGGATACGGAGCATGAAACAGCAGCGCCGAGGATCCAGGACCAGTATTCACACCGCCCGCCGCGTCTGCGTGAAAGAACCTGAGAGCCGCCGTATCGCTCGTATTCCAGAACGTCATCTGTGCCATGGGCGCGATGTACTGGCGCCCAAGCCGCCGTACGCTGTCCGCGGATAACCCGGACGAGTAACCTGTAAAATCAATCCGTGAGTGATGGAATTTCCGCGTGCCGTCAAGCAGCTCGCGTATCGAGTCTGCAATGCTACCTGCCGTCGCCCACGACGGCGTGACCCACGATGGGGCCCCGCCAAACATCACCAGGTACTGGCCGTTTGACCCGTGAGACAGATTTGCAACGTTGAGCCGGCGCCCGCCAGTCTGAGTAAACGCCGAATCCAGACCCGCTGACACGCGTGCGTTGACCTGGCCTATCGTCACAAGCCAACGTTTCCTCAACCATCCATATTCATTAAAGCCCAACACGCCGGTCGTATCTGAGGCATCGGTGGCCACGAAGATGTTCTGTGAAATGATGCCGGCGTAGTTCAGCGTGAAAGTCTTCGTACCGGCCTGCAGGTTCAGGTCAGTCCAACCAGACGAACCGAAGTAGAGCTGCGTATTGCCGCCCGTCGATATCACGTTCTGGATCGTGCTGTTGTTCGAGGCGTTGACGATACTCACGTTTGGATCTGCGGCCTGGAGTGTTGATCCGTTCAAGAGTTTGACGCTCCCGACACCCGGCGACGTCGAATCATCGTCTGCATCCAGGTACAGCCACGGCTCTCCATGACCATCGCCGCGAAAGCCGGTGACGCGTGACTCGACCGTCAGCTCGAGCATGTGCCCACGGTATCGATCAAACGTTGCCGACAGTGGACGGTGGTTTGTGCCGTCGATGCCGACGGTCGCCAGATGCCATTCCATCATCCACTTACTGTTGTAGTACTTCGATTCATACTGCTGACCGATAGACGGTTCGGAGAGATCGTCGCGCTCCATGTTGTATCCGAAGCGCATCACGCGATCGGTGTAGTTCGGAGAGCCAGCCGGTCCATTCGTCCACTCGTTGGCCGTCAACGTCAGTGCCCACCATGCGAGCGTGGTATCCATTTCCTGGAATGACCACGGGATTGCCGTCTCTGCAGCTGCGAGAGTATCGCGCCACCGCTGTGACGCATTCCAATCATGCGGTCGCCTGCCGAACAACGAATCTGCAGCAGCGGGATTTGCGGCGATCGCACTGTCGATCTTCGAACGCAGCCAATACTGCAGCAGCCACAGCGTATCGACAGCCACGCTATCACGACGGGCCAATGTGATGCGTTTCACACCACCACCGAACGCGATCTGCGCATGGGCATCAGTCGTGCAAAACGATGACGCCAGAAAAAGCATCAGCAAAAATGATGCGCACGAAATACCGATTCGCGGTGACCGGCGAATGCTCGCCGCACTCGAGTTCCAGGATGCGCGACGGCGGCACGAGGTATCCGGCGGCGTCGTAGCAGTCGACCTTCGGATACCGATAATCGATGGCATGCTCGATGGTGATTTCTGTCGCCGGCGTTGACACGGTTTCCTCGTGCCTGCGCTGCCGTGCGAGCTGCCATCCCGTCGCGGTATCATGGACGATCGAGAGTTCCACATCACGCCGCCTTGCGCTTTATTGCGTCGAGGTAGAGCATCTCGAACGAGATTGCTCCACGTACATATCGGCCGGGATTGCGCGGCTGGCCCCACTTGCCCCACTTATCAGCCCGCCATTCCTTATTGACACACGTCCCGCCGTCTCGCCAGCGGCCGGGAGTTTTCTCGTCCGTCGAGGTGTTACCTTCGTTCGTCGTCACGATCAGCCCTGACGTCTGCGACTGGATCCGATATGTACCACCAACGTGGCCGTGCGCCGTAAGGCCGTTGCGCCAGATGACCTGATCGCACAAAGACAAGCGCGCCGGATCCGTAAAAACCATGCCGCGCTTCTCGTAATACATGTAGCATGCCTGAGTCCCGCCACTATTGAACGCCATCAGATCCGGCAAGTCCCAGATGGAGGCCACAAACCGCAGTTTGAACTGCTCAAGCGCCATACACCAGGATAATCCTGCATCGAGTCCGAGGGCATTCAGAAACTTGTCTACCCAGTACGAACTGTTCGATGAGCCGACCTCATGCACGCCGACGAACGCGTCACACGTGTGCAGGTACGCCGTGCGCACAGTATCGAGATCATGCGGCAGCGATTCATACATCGCGCGAATCTCGCGAAGGCCTGCCTCAGCCTCGAGGTCTTCAGCATTCGGATGATGTCCCAGGAGCAGCATATCACCTCCAGATTATCCATGCCGCCAGGCCAAGCCCTGCAGCAGATTGCACAATGACTGCCCACAACGGATACCACATACGGTCACGATTGCCCGATGCACCGGCCAGTGCGAGCAGGCCGCCGGGGGTCCACCACAGCCAGGTCCAGCTCTTGGTCCACAGCGGATATCTACCGAGGAAATAGTAGAGCAAGTCGCAACCACCGGTCCACCACACAAGCGCGGTGGCTGCAAGCGCTCTCGCGCCGGCGACCTGCCAGATCGCGAAGTACAGCACAACTTGAAACGCCCCCCTGCATGATGCGGTAATACGCGGTAGGCATGGCACCGTGCCCGTCGTTTAGAACATGCTTGAATCCGCACAAGTCGAAGGCAGTGAACAGCATTGACGCAAACACCACTGCAGTAGCAGCGTGTTGATACATCAACACAAGCGGAGCCAGCACTGCAGCGCAGACTATCAGCGCCCAGCCAACATGGTCCCGGCCAAAGATTGCCCGAATGGTGCCCATGTCAGACGGCGGCTGATGCGCGCGATTTACGAATCTGATCCCAGATCTCACGCAGGTAAACCGAGAGAGCGCCCAGCAACACTGCAGCCAGGGGCGACGCTGTCTGCGCGCCCGCGAGAGACGCAATCCACGTCACAAAAAACGGCACCACCGGGGCAAGCACGAGTGGCAGCCACTTCGGGAACCAGGCGGGAAGTTCGTCGACGTACGTGCCGTCGGGTTGGCGCCGGCGCACGGTCAGCACGGATTTCGTAAGCCCGATAAGAAAGGGGGTCAGCAACGCGAGCGCGAGGGGCAGCACATCACCAATCGATTTGATTTTCGAAACATCGACAGTGACGACGGTGGGCACACTGGACAGCGAGTCCGCGGCGGTTTGCGCCGAGGCGGGGATCGCAAGAATGCTTGTGACAATGAATGCGGCAAGCGCGAACATCATGGCCGCGCGGCCGAAACGGTTGAGCATGACGATGGTCTTCATGACTGATCCTATTTGATGATGTCGTACGTGAGTTTGACTACACCCATCACGGCCGCTACGTACGGCAGATACTCGCTGACGCTGCTGTACCACGGATCCGCTGGTGCTTCGTAGCTGATCGCGACGTTGCGGAACTCCACGTCGCGCATGGAAAATTCCAGGTGCGCGGAAAAACGGCCGCCGCGCACCGAGTCAGGCTGACTGATTTCAGCGACCGCAATGATGTCGCGAATACGTTCGCTCTGGTCTATGCGATCGTGCAATTCGCGGATGTACGAATCGCGCTCCGCCAGCGCCGCCGAGCCTTCCGCGTGCATAGTGGCCTGGGCAACAACGCCCGTGTCGACGATAGACGAATCGGCGACAGCCGGCGAATCCGAACCACGCGGCTCCCGTATTCGTACATACCGCACCTCGGGACGCAACTCCGCGCGCAGCTCGACCTCCAGCTCTGCGCGGATGCTGTCGATGTTGATCTCGGCACGCGTCTGCGAGGCCACAGAGTACGCGCCGGCCGGCAGTCCGGTTGCGGGAGGATTGTCGCAACCGGACTGACCGACATATACCGCCGCACCGCTAAGCAGTGCGCCGATGAGCGCGTATAACAGCCGCTGACGCATTAGTGCGTGATCTCCTTGATGAGCATCACAGCGCTGCCTCCGTCTGTATTTTTCCCGGTGCCGCGGCGGTAGACATACTGGAAGAACCGAAGCGTTGGAGGCACAGCCCCGGCAAACGCCTGTTTCAGTTCCTGGTAGGTAACACCGATTGTGCCCGCCTTCGTTTTAGCTGCGGCCTTTACACGCACAGTGTCAGCAAGGATCTGCGCCTCCGTTTGGAATATGCCGGCGTGTACAGGAGACGCCAGAATAACCACGTTGATCGAATCACTGTGTTCCAGAAAAGCATGCAACGAGTCGAGTCGTGGAGTCGAGACGTTCTCCCCTGTCTGCTGCAGCGTGTCCTTGCCGATGCCGTCTCCAGGGAACCCCCCAGACAACGCGAATGTGTCGGCCACCGTGTACACCTGCGCCTCGGCAGCGGGGACTGCGAGTGCCAGGCACGCAAAAAGGATGGTCAGAAGAATGAAAGATTTCACTTTATACCTCAGATTTTGTGGATTGGCCATAATAGGGGACGAGCGTGCGCACGCGTACGTAGTGTTGCCAGAGCCCTGAAGACAGACGCGTGAGATACCCGTCGGCAACAGGCACAAATCGTCCACAGCCCTTCGACGGGGACCACCCGCACACAGATGCGAGAACCTCGGCGATATACTTACCCGCGCCTGCAGATCCATGCAACGCAGGCGTAAGGATGTGCAGATCGAACTGCGCAGTGCGCTTATGTGTCAATGGCCCAGCTTGCACATACGACGAGCCCTGGTACTGCACCAGGACCGAGCATTGAGGGTGCACTACTGGATACGATTCCGGCGCGTCGGGGAATGCGACCACCGAGGCCGCGCTGCCAAGTGATTCCTGGACGCGCGCCACGATTGCATCAACCAATGCGGATACGTACGCACTCACGGCATCGAGTCCAACATGTCCTGGGTGAAAATCCTGTCCGTATCCTTTTTGGATGCGACGGGGGGCGGTGTACGCACGGGCGACGACGCCGTTTCGGTGAGCTGTACGCGGCGGGCGAGCACGTCAGCCAGCCGCTTTTCGGCCCAAGCGTTGGCGTCCGTGATGTTGTCGGGTTTTGGTGTAGGGCGACGGCCGTACATCATATAAGCGACCTTGGCGTCAGCGATACGCCCCAGCAGATCCGGCACCTCTGAAAACGGCACTGCGTACAGGCCGCGCAGCATGGCGTTGAGCTCGTTGTCTACCGCCTGGCAGATCGCGTCGAACCGAGCAGAGGTCACGGTGTTGTTGTCAGCCACCTCGTCGTCCAGGAGCAGCGACATATCCCCGGCAGGGATAAGTGTCTCGATAATGCGGGTGCGCGATGCGTAGGCCATTTCCCTCAGCTCCGCCTTTTGCGTTTGGAATTCTTCGCAGGCGCTGCCTTTGGAGCGCGGCGCTCAGGCGCGTCAACAATCACGGCAACGCCCAGCTCCACCAAACGCTGCGCCTCGCTCTCGTCAATGAGAGCGAGGCCTTCAGCGTCTGCGGTGAAGCCTACAACGTTGCCGGTAATGCGCACGGTCGTCACAGGTCAGAGCACCGTTGCGTAGACGAGCGAACTGCTGTGGTGGATGACGGGCAGCGGCGCGGTGGCGACGAGCAGCATGACCGTCGACGGGTCCTTCAGCTCGAACTGCTTCGAGAAGAATTCGAACGTGCCGAAATTCGCCTCGAGGTCGTCGACCGGGCCGTGCCAGAACGCGTTCGGGGCGTTCGAGCTGACGATAGCGACGTTTGCAGGGACGTAGTCCTGGGCGTTGCCGCTGGCGTCGGTGTACTGTTCCTCGTGCGTCCAGAAGCGCAGCCCTGCGAAGGTGCCGATGTACTCGGCATCGCCGGTGAGATCCAGCGTGCCGACGCGCAGGTTGTTCGCGTCGAGCAGCTTGCGCACGCGCTCGTCGGCGAGGAATGCGTCGGCCGCGTTGCTGCCGAGCGTGACATCGGTTGCGGTGTAGCCCGAGCCCTGGCTGATGAGGCGTTTCCAGGAGCGGATCTGCTGAAGGATGTCGAGGTCCGCGGATCCCGAGTTCCACTTTGCCGCGCCGGCGAGCACAGGCTTGTTCGCTGCGGGCACGCCGTAATCGACCGTGAGATCGCCGTCGTCAAGCGTGATCGTGAACGAACCCTTTGCGGCCTGAGCCGCAAGCCACTCCTTGGTGCGGTCGAACGAGAAACGGAACTCCTGGAGCTGGAACAGAACCTCCTTGTCCAACGATGCCTTCAGCTCCGCGGTGGAGGACACGAACGGCGAAGCGCCGCGCGCCACTGCCTTGAACACGTCGGCGGCGCGAAACGGCATCTTCTCGCGAATCGACGGGATGCGGAACGTCACGATTTTCCGGCCGCCCTTCTCGCGCACCGCCGCTTCGCGGCCGCGTGCCACGAATCGCGCCAGGTTACGGCGCCCTGTGACGATCTCGATATCGGCGTATTCCGCCATGGACTCCCGGCGCACCGGGAACAGGCGGTCCAAGAGCCGTCGCTTCGGCGGCTTGATTTCATTGATCGCGGTCGTCAAGAACCGCGGGGTGTACTGGGAGATCATGGGTGTGTGCTCTCTGTCTGTGATTGCGTGGTGTCGTGGTCAGCAGGGCTATTTGGCCCAGATCGCCTTCTCGAGATCGAGTGCGGCGTTGGCGTCCCAGCCGGTCAGCGCCGACTCGAGAAACTCGCCGTGCCAATAGGCGAACGTCTTCTCGTCGCCACCCGACGCGTCGCAGTCCTCACCGAGGATGCATACGGCGGTGCCGCTGCCGTCGACGGCGGTGTTGTCGTAGGCGGTAAACTTCCCGGTCGCAGTGATGCGCCCGAGCACTGTGCCGGCGGTCAAATTCTGGCCGCTCACAAGGGTGATGGGCAGGGTGACCGTGGGGTGATCGCCGCCCAGCAGATTGCTGCCGGCGAGCGTCGATTCCGTGAGTCCGAGCGATTTGCTCATTGCATGCTCCTATGAGTGATGTTGTAGTCAGCAGTTGGCCAAGCGGGCCGCTATCAGCGAGCGCTGTCAGCGCTCGCTGAACTTCTTCGCGGCAGCTTTCGCGGCGTCGACTTCCGTTTGGTGTTCCGGCGCCGCGCCAGCGGTCACGCGTTCAGCGAACTCGACAACGGGCGGGCGCGCCGCGATGGTGCGCATCAGCGCGTCGGCCTGCGACAGCTGCACCTTCGTACCGTCGGCCTCGGCGAACTCGACTTTCTCGGTCGCGTTCTGCAGCGACAACAGCACGTTTGTGAGCGTGGCACGTTCCGTCTCGCTCGTCACGCGTCGAGCAATCTCGGGGCTCGCGAAGAACGCGGCGATGCGGTCACGCGCGGCCGCGGTTCGCTGTTCGGCGAACTGCGCCTCGAGCTGCTGGATGCGCGCGGTTGCAGCCTCGTGTTTCGACTGTGCGTCGGCGAGCTGCGTCTGCAGCTCCTCAACGCTGGGCGTTGTTGGGGGCATGGATGCTCCTTTGTGTGGTTCGTTGTAGGAATTCACTGCCGGCGTCTCCGTGGGCGGGATCAGGGCCTCGAGATCCCACGGCGCGATGATGGCGTTCACTTTTTGCTCGTCCTTTTCCGTAACGAGGAGGTGATCGCGCAAACCGCTCAGGATGCGTCGCACGGAGTTCCACATCCAGCGTTCGCGATCGCTAAGCGGCTCCGAGAATTCGAACTCGGTGGTTTCGCCTGCGGGCGCTGCGAATTGGAACGACGGCAATCCCTTGATTGCGGGCGGCTGCGCGCCGAGGAATCCCACATGTCGAAGCAGGCCGTCGGGATAGAACGCTGCGCTGACCTTCTTCCACAGCTTGCGCGCCAGCGCTTCCGCGAATTCCGGCTGCACGTCACGCACCTCAGCCACCAGAGTGTTGCCGTCGCGGCGCACGCGCTCAATCCAGCCGTACGCTGGCGCATCGGTCTGCGGGTGTCCAACGACCACCGGCGCCTCGTGTTGGCGCTGCTCGTTATACAGTCTCGCCCGACGGTCGAGCTCCTCCCCGGTGATCGTGTGGGTATTACCCGCAGAATCGGTGTGTGTGCCTGTAGTAAAAAACGGGATGATCATAGCTGATGTTCCGAAAAGTGATTTTGCCAGGATTTGGCGTTTAGAGGCCCGTGGTGCGTTTCGGCGTGTTACGACTCGGGTGCGGAGTATTTAAACGTGCAGTGAACGAGTTAAACGCGGTTTTGAGGGTACTAAGCGTGGGCTGCATGTCCGAAACGGCAGTTACGCTGCCGGTGGACGCCTGCGGGCGTTTTGATGGTGCAAATCTATTCGTATAGCCTCGCGGCGTTTCATCGTCAGTTGATTAATCTCTGAAGGGGCGTTGACCCGATGTTTGTACCACCAATCGGATTCGGTTTCACGCCGGGTTATCTCGCGTGGACCGCCGGTGATCCAATCACATAACGATGAGGCGGCAATGGTAGAGGGCGTTCCCACCTGGATAGGAAAACTGCTGGAGTACGGCGGATACGGCGCGATCGTGTTTGTCATGTGGTGGTTTCAGCAGCGGATGTGGACAGCGACCCTCGAACGGCTCATGACCATGCTCCGAGAGGAGCGACAGTCGCAGATGGCCGCGCTTTCGGAGGAGCGCAACGTGCAGCGGCAGGATATGCGCGAGGAGCGCGACCGCGCCTTTCGCATGCAGGAGGCCGAGCAGGCGCGGGACTACGAGACGGTAACCCGTATTTTCGACGCCCTCAACAGCCAGACCGCTATCTCGTCCAGCATGGACGGCAAACTCCACTCGCTCGAGAAATCTGTCGACGAAACCAAACGCCTCGTCATTGATCTGGGAGTCAAATCATGAACGAACGCCGCGCCATCCTGACAGGCAAGCTGACCATCGAGAAGAGCAAACGCGACCGGATCACTCTCGAGATACGATCTCTCGTCGCGCGTATGCAGTCGCTCGTCGATCCATTCGCCGAACCATTGGACCTCAGACTTGACGAGGCCGAGGTCGCGCTCGCCAGGCTGACTGTGCTCCAGGGCGAGCTGCGCCACGCCACCCAACTGATCGACGATCTGGAGGGCGAGCTGTATGGCTAAGCCTGAACTCGTGCCCGCGGCTGAGCAGCTCTACGTCGAGCAGCTCATGAACGTGGCCGATATCGCAGCCCGGCTCGGTGTTGCAGAGAAAACCGTGCGCAATTGGAAGTCCGCCGGCGGCTGGGACGAAAAGCGCGCCCGCGTCCTCGGGACGGATGCCGCCATCTCCAACCGTATTGCTCAGATCGCCGTACGCTGTGCGGCTATTATCGAGGACATGCTCCAGCGCAACGAGGTTCCGCCGCGGCACTTGTTTTCGTTTCTGCTCTCGTACGGGGCCGGCGCAGAGCGCGCTCGCAAGTACGAGGAGATTTCCGCGCCGCCGGCAGACACTCCTGCGCAAAACGGTGTGCCGAGTCCAGAAGCGCTGCGTAAAGCGATGGAGGAACTGGGACTTGAATCGCCAAAACCGCCCGCACAATGAGCGCACCCTCACTGTTCCTGCCGTACCAGCGCAAATGGCTGGACGACACCTCGCGCATCAAGATCGCCGAGAAGAGCAGGCGCATCGGATGGACGTATGCGCAGAGCTGGGAGGATGTGCGGGATCAGGCGCAGGGGCTGTATCCGGCGGTATGGTTCTCGAGCGCTGACGAATCGGCAGCCCGAGAGTACATCATCTATTGCGGTAACTGGGCGCGCGCGCTCGACATTGTCGCGCGAGACCTGGGGCAGGTGGTAATAGATCATGACCGCGACATCAAAGCGTTCTCGATCGAGTTTACCAATGGTTCTCGGATCCACGCTCTGAGTTCGAACCCCAAGGGGTTTAGGTCGAAGGGCGGCAAGGTGATACTGGACGAGTTTGCCTGGCACGACGACGCGCCGGCTATGTGGGCTGCTGCCCGCCCGACCATCACGTGGGGATTCCCCCTCCGCGTGTTCTCCACTCATAACGGGCGCAATTCCCTATTCAACCGATTCGTCGAACGATCGCGGCGCGGAGAGTTGCCCTGGTCTCTGCACAGCGTCGATATTCAGCAAGCAGTGGCCGACGGACTGGTCGATAAGATCATGCGGCGGCCTACGACGGAGGAGGAACGCGCACAGTGGATTGCGGGTGAGCGCGCAAGTGTGGGCGATGAATCTGTGTGGCTGCAGGAATACTGCTGCCAGCCGCAAGACGAATCGACGGCGTTTATTCCCTATGATATGTATGCGAGCTGCGAGGCGCCCCTCGACTTGTTGTGGAATGACGGCGAGAGCAGGATGACCGAGGAGGCGGCGCGCGCGCTGCCGGCGACCGGCGATCTGTACCTGGGCTACGACGTTGCTCGTCGCAGGCATCTGGCTGTGATATACGTGGTGGAGCGTACGGCCGACATTCTGGTGACCCGCCTCGTAATCGCCATGCATGACACCCCGTTTCGGCAGCAGCGCGCAATGCTGTGGCCTCTGCTTGCACATCCGCGGCTTCGCAGAGCGTGTATCGATTCCAGTGGCATGGGCACCGAACTGGCCGAGGACGCAGTGACGGATTACGGCCGCACACGTGTCGAGGCCGTGAACTTCACCAACCCTGTCAAAGCTGATCTCGCATCGCGCTTGCGCAACCGCATGGAGGATCGCCGTCTTCTGGTTCCTCCAATCGACCGCATCCGCGAATCGTTTCACTCCATACGGCGGACCGTGACAGCGGCTGGCAATGTGCGCTTTGATGCGGCCGAGGACGATCTCACCGGCCACGGTGACGACTTTTGGGCTGCGGCTCTGGCGGTGCACGCATCCGATGGCGGCGACCCGCTTACGCCACCGCAGGTGCATGGATCCGTGCCGTCCGATGCGGCATCACTCCTGAGCGGATACATCGACTAAGCATGAGGTCTATATGAGTAATGTCAAGCTGTGGCTCGACGACCACCACTTTGTGGAGGTCCCGCCGGCGCGCCCGTCGGAAGATGAGATCGTGACGATGGCAGCCGTGCGCGACATGTCGTCGGGCATGGCGTACCTGCCAAATCCCGACGAAATTCTACGCAAGGCAGGGCGGAAGATCGATGTGTACCGCACCCTGTATTACGATGCCATGGTACGCGCCTGTACGCAGCAGTTGTCGTCGGCGGTAAAGGCGCTGGAATGGGACCTCGACCGCGGGCGCTCAAAGAACCGTTACAAGCGGGAGTGCGTCGAGTGGCTGCGCGACTTTGACTTTCAGTCGTTCATCGACGGATACGTTGAGGCCTGGAATCACGGCTATCAGCCGTTCGAGATTCCCTGGCAGCAGACCGTGCGTGGCAACCTGATCATGCCCAAGGTCGCGCTTGCCAAACCCCAGGAGTGGTTCGCGTACGATCCAAACACATGGTGGAAGTACTTCACGAAGGACAACCGCGACGGCATACCCATCGATCCGGCGACGAAAAACTTTCTATTTGCAGCCATCGATGCCTCGTACGACAATCCGTACGGGATCGGCGCCCTGTCCGGCGCATTCTGGCCTGTCACATTCAAGCGCGGTGGTATCAAGTTTTGGTTACTATTCGTGGAGAAATTCGGCGTCCCGCATGTGATGATCAAGGTGCCGGCATCCGCCACAGACACCGAGCGGTCGCAGGCGCTCAGCGCCGGGCAGCGCATGATCCAGGATGCAGTACTCGTCCTCACCGACACGCAGTCGTACGAGACAATGGAGGTGGACATCAAGGGCGGCGGCGAGGCGCACCGCTCGTTCCTCTCATTCCTCAACGACGAGATCTCGCTCTCGATCATTCATCAGACGATGACGTCCGATGTTTCGGACAATGGGGGAGGGTATGCGTCGAGCAAGACCGGCGAGAGCATCCTCAACAGCGCAGCATTCGCACTGGCGCGTCAGATTGAGAAGGGGATGAATACGATACTGCGATGGATCGCTGAGGTGAACTGGAACACGCAGGAGTCACCATCGCTCATGCTGTACGAACGCCGCGATGTGGACAAGGACCTGGCCGAGCGCGACGATAAACTTTCGACCGCGCTGGATAAATCTGGTCTGCGCTTGACGCGGTCGTATTTCACCAGCGCATATTACCTCGACGACGAGCAGATTGAGGAGAAGCCGGCGGGCGCCACACCTGCAACGCCCGCCACGTTTGCGGAGCCGGGCACGTTCCCGGATCAGGCCGCGGTGGACGCAATGCTGGACACGTTTGCCGACGCAGATCTCCAGCAGCAAATCGCACCAGCGGTGCAGCCCGTCATCGATTTTGTGAAACGTGCCCGGTCGTACCGTGAGGTCGAGGACGGCCTCGCTTCTGTCTATTCCGACATGGATACCGAGCGCCTGCAGCAGACGATCGCAATGATGTACTTCCTCGCGGAGATGCAGGGGAGGCAGGATGCGTAAACGGCCGAAGTGGCAGAAGGCGAAACAGCCAAAGCACCGCATGGCGCGCGCCACACGCGCAAAACGAGGTGCTGCGCACGACACACCGCACCCGTCGCGATCGGTGTTCATCAACTGTACCGCGCATGACATCGTGTTGGGTTCGCGCACGTTCGAACCGTGCGGCCGTGTGGCTCGCGTTGTGGAGGAGGTGGCAGACGTGCGCGAGATCGGCGGCGTGCGTCTTGAACGTCGCCGGCTTGCACGTGTCATCAACCTGCCGGATCCGTTGCCAGGCATATTGTATCTCGTTTCGGCGCGCGTGCGCGTCGCCTGTCCTGATCGCACCGACCTGGCAAGCCCCGGGTACAGAATCGACCGCGGCGATGGCTCGACCTCGCTGCAGAGCCTGGTAGTAAACTGATGCCGCCGGCCGCCGATCTGTTACAGGTCGCATTTCGTCTTCCACCGGAAAAGGCGGTGGAGTTTTTGCGCGCGAAGGGCTATGCCGTCGGATACGACTGGCGTGACGTGTGGCAGGAGTCTCAGGCTCGCGCATTCACTGTCGCGAAGGCAATGAACCTCGACGTGCTCGAAGGCATACGACAGATGGTTGACCGTGCTGTGTCAGACGGGATTTCGCTCGATAAATTCCAGCGATCGCTTGAACCGTTTTTAAAACTTGCCGGATGGTGGGGCAGATCCTGGCCGCGTAATGATCAGGGGCAACTCGTCGACGAGCACGGCGTGCCGTTCCCCACTGACGCGAGCGGCGCTCAGATTACGCCGGCAGACAAACGGCCGCCGCTCCTTGGTGCACCGCATCGGCTGCGCACAATCTATCGCATGAACATGCAGTCGGCGCTGAATGCAGGCCGCTATCGGCGCATGGTAGAAGTTGCGGAGCAGCGGCCGTACTGGCAGTACAACAACCCGGGCGACGAACGCACCACCACGATCTGCGCCGGAATCAACGGCCGTGTGTACCGCTACGACGATCCGATCTGGTCGGTGATGTACCCGCCGAACCACTGGAATTGCCGATCGCGCGTCTCGTCCCTCAGCGCGCGTGAACTTAAACGAGACAACCTCGAGGTCTCCACGAGCGAGGGCGCCCTGGGCGAATCCGAAGTACTTGTGAGTGAGCGCACTGGCGAGCTGCGCACGGTGGCGACTCTCAAGATCGGGGACGAGGTGTACAGCACCGGGCCGGGATTCAGTTACAATCCTGGCAGTGTCGACTGGCAGCCGGATCTGCGCGGGAAGGATAGCCGTTTGGCCGCTGCATTTGTCACTGACGTGGCAAACAGTGTGGTGTTTAACCGCCTTCTTGAAGGTAAGGGCAGTGGTAATGTAACCGCCGCGATCATGTCCAAAGCGTTGCAAAAGGCGATCGGCGTTCAAACGAACAGCGTGCTGCTCTCGTCTGAAACAGTGGCCGAACAGGCGGTGAAGCATCCAGAAATGACGCCGGACGACTACCGTGCTTTGCCGGTAATCATCGGCGATCCCGACGTCGTGATTCGTGAACGCGCAGATACGCTCATCTTCACACGGTCAGGGGAAGTGTGGTACCATGCCGTCGCGCGTGGCACAAAGGACGGAAGCGCCGTCTATCTGCGCTCGTTCAGAAAAACCGACGCACAGGATGTCGCGCGTGTGCGGAAACGAGGTACGGTGGTATTCGAGCGGCAAGAGGAATGATAAATGCTCCGGGCGAGTACTTCCATTCTCTCGCATAGCGGTCAGCCTTGTTAAGGCGCCTACGGCCGGAAGATTCACCGTGTCACCGGAGCATGATCCAACTTACAGGAGAGTCATGGAAAACACAACGTCATCTGAGTTCAGCCCGTCCTACTACCAGCGCGGCAACGTGCAGGTCTGGGATTTTATCGGCGCGCGGGGGCTCGACTTCATGCTCTCGGCGGCGTTCCAGTACATCGTACGCGCAGGTGACAAAACACCCGACGCCACACGCGATTTGAACAAAGCCGTCGCGTACATCGACAAACAGATCCTGGCTGTCGAAAACGGATACAGGCATCAGCCGGCACTGCAGATGGATGCGTTTGATTGCCACATCACGCTGAACGAATTCGTGTCGCTGTTCGGACTCAGTGCGCAGCGCGCCGTGGCGCTCGCGCAGATCCTTGCAGCAGCGATGGAACAGAACCTGCCAGCGCGGCTCCTGCACCTGCGCGCGGCGCGAGACGCTGTTGTGCAGGAGATTATGGAGGTAGCATGAAGCAGACTATTTACATCATCATCATTGGCTTTGTCCTGCTTGCTCTTGGCTCGTTCTCCGACTACGAGCTGCAGGCATTTCAGCACGGATGGCAGCCCACGGGGCTCGTAGACATGGCATATCGCGCGCCTCACTGGCCATGGTATGCCGACTGGATCCCGCACGATGGATGGCACGTCGTGCAGACGATACACAATACTGCCGACAAGTTCGGTGCAGCCGTTGCGGCGCTCGGCCTGCTCGGCGCAACTACATTACTCGACAGGCGCGCCAAGCCACTGCGCGATGTCACCATCATGTTCCTGGGCCTCATCGCGATCTCTGCAATCGCCCGCGGACTCACGTTCTCGCTGCTGCTTAAGGCGCTGAACTGACGCGCGATGGAAGCCTTCACGATTGATACAACCGAGCTGCTCGCGGCAATCGAGCGCGTGCTGGATCCGGCCCCCCTCATGCCGGTCATCGCACAGGTGCTTGTGCGATCGGTGGAGAAAAACTTCCAGGCAGGAGGCCGTTACAGTATGGGACCTGACGGCCAGCCGGCGGGCGGTACGCTCAAGTGGCAGCCGACAAAACGCCCGCACTCGCGTGGTGTTTTGCAGGATAAAGGCGCGCTCGCTGCGTCGATCGACGCGCGCGTAGACGGCCTGTCGGTGATCATGTCGTCACATCTGGTATATGCGGCCATCCATCAATACGGCGGGACAATCCAGCACCCGGGCGGAACGCCTTACATCATCGGCGAAGGGGGCATGGCGAAATTCCTGCGAAAGGACGGCAACTACCCACCGGGCGTGCAGTTCACCGCGCCGCATCCCATACCCATCCCCGCGAGACCTTTTATCGTGGTCCAAGACGAGGACATCGAGGAGATAGGCGCGCTGATCGCGGAGGCATGAACCGGGGGAATTTATTTTCCCTGCACGACACAAAAGTGACGAAATAAATTTCGTCACTTTTCAAGGCAAATCGGTCAATACGGCGTAATTACGCCAATTTTAAACAAGGAGAAATTTTATGGAAACCGCTGTCCAAACTGCCGATTTTAAAACTGCAAAACAGCTCCTTAAGAAGGAGTTGAAGGACCTGCAGGCAAGCATCGATTTCGTAAACATCGGCACGTACGTAAAGGCGAAGGTGTTCTGGAATATCAGTCGCCAGGAACTGTACACCGCCGAGGGCTACAAAAGCATGCGAAGCTGGTGCGAAAAAACATCTATCAGCTACCGGCGTGTGCAACAGCTCATCCAGATCGGCGATGCAATTGCCGCCGTGTCGTTCAACGCCTCAACGCCCGAGAGCGATCGCACGCTCACACTACAGCACGTAAAGGCGTACGCCGACGCGCAGCGACTGCTCGCAGGTGAAGAGCGCCACGATCCGTTGCTGCTTGAATCGCACGACATCGCAGACCTGGCGCCCGTGCATCACGACGACGACGAACGCAAAACCCTGCAACGCACGATTCGATCGAAACGTAGGCGAGACGCAGAGGCCGCAGAGGAGCGGGCCGCAACAGCCCCCAAGGGCCGGCTGACGCGCGAGCAGCTTGCCGACGTAGCGCGATTTACCAAGCGCTTCGGTGTCCCGCGCACTGAGGACGAACTCCTGCGGTTTGTGTTCACTGACTCCGACGCCATGATCGCGGCGTTTCGCGCATTAGACCGTGACGTCCAGGGAGAGATCCTCGACCAGGGAATCAACAGTCTTCTCGATCTGCGGAGGTGAACATGACGCCGAAAGATCTGAAACGATGCACGGAAATCGCGCAGAATGTTCGCGAGCATGGCGGCACTGCAACGGAAAATTATCTAGTGCTTCTAATCGACGCCCTCATCGCCGAGCTGGCTGACGAGTGCAGTTACAATCAGAAGCAATTTTTGGTTAAACACCGCAGAGGCCGCACTGCGCTACGTTCTGCTGTTTTCCACAATAGCTGTCTGCGTCGCCGTCTTGGGCAGTTAAAAACCTTAGGCGACATGCGCGTCTTGGCGCAGACGTACGGCGACGATACGCGCATCGCAGTACGAAACGCCCCATTGCCAGCTGTATATGAGCTGCACTGTGATGGTCAGGTACTCATTGAACTAGAGTTTCCCGGCTGACGAAATGACCAGCCCAATCATCGGTAAAATCAGAAAATTGCTGGCGCTGGCGGGTTCACCCAATGAGCACGAAGCGTCCCTGGCTCTGGCCAAGGCACGCGAGATGCAGAGAGAATACGGCATTTCGGACAGCGATCTTGCGCAGGCCGAATTTGTAATACAGCAATGCAATCGTAGCACCTGGCGATCCAGGCCGATAGAGCAACCGTGGATCTTCAGTTTGTTGAAAGCCTACTTCAAAGTCATACCGGTAATAATAACAACAGGAGCGATGGAGGTTCTGGGCTGTGATTGGATTTACTGCGGCAAACCTCACGACATTCTCATTGCAGAATATGTTCATGACTATCTGATGCGTGTGGCGAAACAGCGTTGGTCGATCTACGAAAAGTCGCTGTCGCATAGAATCAAGCGCCGCGGTAAAATAGAACGGCACCGCGCGTTTCTACACGGATTTTTCTGTGCTGTGAGCGAACGGCTCGACGCCCAGAATCGCGCCTGGTATAATGAAACAGGAATTGTCGTCCATGCCGATGCCAAGCTCGTGAATTTCGTGGATCAATATCTAGGTGGCGCTCTATCGAAGCGCAGCATCAATAAAGGGAAATCCGATCAGTCGTTCGTCGACGGATTTGTTCAAGGTGTTGACGTGGATATTGCAAAGCCGGTCTCAGCAGCACAGTCGAATAATCGCCTTGTGTGTTCGGAGGGCCAAGCTACATGATTCTTAATCCTCAATTACACGGCGTCCCGCTTACACCAAGGCTTACCATTGAACCGATCGCTCGGCGACTCGGAGCGGACAGCGCTTGGCTGAAATTCCTGTGCTCACGTCGCGGCCGCGCGTTTCGCACGTACACGCACGAACACAGGCCAACTTGGAGGCGGAACTCATACCTGGCGCAGCTAAAGGCGCGCAAGACTATGACACACCTCGAATATCTGGGCTCCCTCGCAGCCGGGGCTGCGCCCTCGCGCGACATCGCTGTGTCGCGCACGGAATATCAGGACCTGATCACCACGGGCATACTGTCTCGAATCGACGACGACTTCCCCTTGGAAGCCCAGCTAGCGGCCATTGTTTGGCGTTATTCTTCGCCGGCGGTAGCCTCAGATCTTTGCCAAAACTCGAGCTCCTCGATGCGTCTATGCACGCGTGGATCTCCCTGTCCGGCCCACGCAGCACTGAACGGAAACACGTAAAACCGGTCGCGTAGAACAAGGTGTCCTCTAACCGCCTCAAACACAGCCGTTGCGCCACCGTTGTGCTCAACCACGATGGCGCCTGGCCAAAGGACCTGATATCGCGAAACAGCAGAATGCAGCACACGAAGTAGTTTGCTGGATCGCGGTGCGCCGCCTGAAAATCGGTACAGGACCAGCATCGCGTTTTGATGTTCTTCGGGCATACCAACCTCCAATCACACAAACATTATTTCAGGTCGAAAATAATGAAACTCATCGCAGCATCGTACGAGATTGTAACGCCGATCGATGCGTTCAGCATGCTCCGCCATATCGAGTTGTGTGGCAGGGTGTGTTACAAATCCGAAAACCGCATCACCGCGGATTCCGCCGCGTCCTTCGTCAGAATGCTCATCGACTCTCACCATGAGAGTGTCATCGAACACGTATCGATTACCGTACGATTCGTTGTTGACCGAGGCGTGAGTCATGAACTCGTTCGTCACCGAATAGCTTCTTTCAGTCAAGAGTCAACCAGGTATTGCAATTATTCGAAGGGCAAATTTGGGGGTGAGTTGACCTTTATTGACGCCCGGCGCCACATGCATTCAGACGCGCAAAGGCTATGGGGCGAGGCACTGCGTTCCATCGAGCAGCAGTATTTGAGAATGATTGAGCTTGGAGTTCAGCCACAGATGGCCCGCAGCATCTTACCGAATTCGCTGAAAACCGAGATAATGCTTACGGCAAATTTGAGAGAATGGCGAACCATCTTGCGCCAACGGACAGCACCGGCTGCTCATCCTCAAATGCGCGAAGTGATGATTCCACTGCTTGAAGAATTTCGCGATAAAATACCCGTGGTTTTCGACGATTTGTGATCGCGTGTATAACAGAACAGCCCCCGTCTCCGGGGGCTGTGTGCGTTGTAGCGGGTATGTTCGACGTACTCCAGCATTAGCTGGGACCATCTCAATGCTTGTAGTAGGCGTCGGCCTCACTGCACAGGCGCTCAAACCCGCTGGCCATCTCTCTGATCTCTGACGTGTATGAATTGAAGTTTCCGCGTGGGAACTTGGCCAGCTCGTAGATTTGGTTGAGGTGTCCGTACAGCTCAGCGATCTTGCCGTGCAGCTGCTCGGATCCAGACGGCACGTCGGCAAGCGACTTTACGAGAGAGTCGATTCTCGCCTTTCGCGGGTCGTCCGTCACGTCTCGTTTTTCGGCAACAAGCATCATCTTGTGTGCATTGATTTCAGTATTAAAGTCCTTATATCCAGAACTGATCGCAGCGCCCCAGATGCCTTGATATTCTTCCGCCTGCTTAATGAGATCGGCCTCGTACAGCTTCATCAAATCCTGTGCAGCCCTTGAATTAGTCTCGTAGTCCTTCGTGTTTGAACACCCGGCAAACGAAGCCAGGATTAATGCGCAAATGAGAATCGTTGTTCCTTTCTGCAGATTCATGGTGCACTCCGATTTGTGATGTACATTCCGCGCGTGAGCCCTTCACGCGTGGTAAGTCATTGGCGCAATCTACCGCTTCACGCGGCTTTTTCCTCGCTCTCAAAGAGCGATGCCTGATTCTGCGCCATTCCATTTTCCCGCAGTATCGAGTAGACATGCGAGACCGTCACGTTGAGTGCCAGCGCCAGTTCCTTTGGCGAAAGGCGCCGGTGGTTTTCACGCACATAGCGCCGCACAAAACCGTGCAGCGTGTTTCGCGGAATGTAGATCGTGAGCCCGCTGTAGCCCTCCACGAGAGACAAGGCCACCTCGAGGCCGCAGCGTTCGGCGATGCGGCGTACGTCGCCATCGGGCAGATCTTCAATCCGCACGTTGCGGAGAATGTCTGGATGCACCATACGGACCTCCGTCACTCGCCACGCGAAGCAAATGTGAACAGCGCGCGATACATCGCAGGGCCAAGCCCCGTTTCATGCACCACTTCGAACAACTCGTCAATGCGGCGGCCGCCCGCCATCTCTCGTGCAATGGTATCAGCTTCGCGCTCGCCGTACAGAGCAAGCGGTTTGTCGCGTTTCCTGTAATACGCCGTGCGCCCGATGGTCCGCTCGTAGGCGAACAGTTGTGCCGGGTGCGCCGTGCGCGCGTTCGCGTCCATGTACTCCATCACCTGATCATAGGTGTAGCACTCGTCCTGCGTCAGCTCGTCGTCGAGTAGGCGCTGCTGCCGGGCGTCGGCCTCGGCCTTCCACTGCGTGTTCCATTTCTTCTGATATTCGGCCAGCCTGCGCTTCATCATGCCGATCGATCTCGACAGCTCCACCTGGTTGTACTCCGTGAACGCCGTGTGCAGCGTGAGGGTACGGCCTCGCTTGTACAGCGCCTCGTGTATGCTGTGCTCGGTCCACTCGGCGTGTTTTCCGCCAAGCTTCGTCCACACGGCAAGGAGCTGGTCGGTGAGTGACATCGCATACGATAATTGTTCGTCGCGTCCCATATCATCTCGGAGAGTCTATGTTACCTGGATCCGCCGGCGGCATCTCGGTGTCGATCGACTCCGCGCCGGCGCGTGTGTTGTGACAGTCGAGGCGGGCACCGGGCATGAGGTGCGTCCGGTGTTCCCCCGTCGTGGTGCACGTGATGTGCGCCGCGGCTGATCCCCCGCGGAGCAGGATAACCGTGGCGCACATCCGGCACGTGATACAGTGTGTATTCATGCTACGCGTGCTCACGCTGCGGCGCGTTCCTCGTCGCCCTGCTCCTGCGCCTTGACGGCCGTTCCGAGCGACACGCTGAGCGGTTTCACGGTGAGCTTCTCCTCGGTGATGCGGCGCACGCGCAGTCGGCGCAGGGTTGCGTCGTCGAGCAGGTTCAGCGCCTCCTTGTTCACGCCCTCGACCACGCGCAGGTATACCGCGTCGTCGAGTGTGTCGTCCTGCTGGATCAGCGCGATGGTCAGTTCGGGTTTCTGGATGTCGAGCGAAGTGGCCTTGCGCTTCGCCACGCTGCCGAATGGCGTGCGCAGCGTCGACTTGCCTGCAAACCACTCGGGATGCTGCAGCACTGCAGATTCGATCGCGGCCTGCGCCTCGGCAACGCTCGCCTGGAGCTGCGCATACTCGGCCCGGATCTCGTCCAGAAACTCGATCATGTGCTCGGAGGCGCGCTGCTCGAGTTCGGCGATACGCGATGTGCCCTCGGTGAACAAGGCGAGCAGATCCAGCAGGTTTGAGTACTGGCTGCTCTGCGGTGTGGTGGTCGTCATGTGGTAGATCTCCTTGGTTTTGTGTAACGATTGTTTGATCGGCTGATGGTGCCGGAACCGACAGCATCGCCCGAGATCCTGCCACCGGAGCAGCGGCAGGATGGCTGTTTCAAAACACGGCTGCATCTGCGGCACCGGAACATTGGAGTGCCGAATCCGAAACTGATTTCGTAATGACGGCCGCTGGCAAGCACGTACACCGTCTTGTGTATGCTCGCCGGCGGCGGAGGTGAGTTGCGATCCCAGGCGTTCATCAGTCCTCCACGCGGGTGATGCAGTAGAGAGATTCCGCGCGGGAGACGACGTGGTAATCGACCACGCCGCGTTTACGAAGCGCGCGCAGGATGCGGCCCGCGGAATCCGGGGCCACAGTACCGCAGCGCGTGCGGACGTACTCCGCCAACTCCGAAAGGTGGAAGGTGTCGAAGTAGCGTTCTCGGCCGAACGACGTCACGGTTTCGGCGATAGCCGCCTCGACGCGCGCAGCATCACGCACGCCGTTCTCGCGCGCGGCCGGGTCGCGCAGCGCCTGATCAATTGATGTTTTCACGGCCCACTCCGTTGGCGGCGTCTGCCGCAAGTATCTGGCCGATCGAGGATATGGGCGCCTGCGCATCACCGACAACCATGCCGCCGTTCGGCGCACGGAACACGATCGGGCGCTTTGTCTCGGCGACGACCAGACCGAGCCGGCGGATGTTCTGGCCGATCATGCTGCGCTCGTCCTTGATAAGATCAAGCAACGCGCGCGTGGGCGTCATCGGGTATTCCTCAGAGATCATGTGTGCGTACGCCGTTCCGAGCAGTGCGCGCAGATCCGCGAGCCGTCCGGGCGCGACCATGTATTCGCGTCGCACCGTGCGCACGGCGCGGCCGGCGGGCGATTCGATTTCCTCGTGTGTCTTCTGCGCGGGGAATCGCGGTTCCAGCTCGCTAGTGACCAGGTACAACTGCGCCCGCAACTCGGCGATCCTGCGCGTGAGCTCCACGCCTTCGGCGATCAGATCATCTGTGTGTCGTGGCATCTCGGTTCTCCATCCATTGTGTCATTATGATTTCGTCGTGCTTTACGAGTGAGTAGATGCGAGCCACCGTTGCCAGTGCGGCCACGACGGCAATGAGTGTGAGCCATATCATGTGCGCACCTTGCCCTTGCGCCTGCTCTCACGTATCAGCTCCATCGCGCTCTCGAGCGCAGCTTCCTGTTCGGCGCGTTCCTCGTCGGTGAGCGGCGTGAGCTGCTCGATCATCGCGTGCAGCGCATGTGCCACCTTGTACACTTCGTGACGCGGCAGCATGCGCAGGCCGCCGTAGTGAAACCGCCGGTGTATGAACCGGTCAAAGGCCCGCTCTCGTGACTCCTGATCCGGCTGGCGCGACACGAGCGCCCACATCCCCTCGAGCATCGCGAGCTGGCTGTCGGTGGCAAATATCGTGGGGCGTGATGCGAGCCGGTCACGGTCGACGCGCGCCTGCCATGGCGTCCAGATGCCGGCGGCGACGGCGCGGTCAGTGAGTGTTTTGCAGAGGTCCTGGAGCTGCCTGTACGAGAGGTTTTTCGAAGACTCGGCGGGCCTGCGCGTCTGGGCCACCATGTAGCCGGCGAGCATCGCGCGGTAGGTCTCGTCGTCGAGGCCGAGCTTGGAGCGGAGCGTGTGGATGAGCTGTATGAGTTTTGCTTCGTCGGGCATCATGCACCTCGCCTGCTTGCAGCTTCGCGTGCCGCGCGGCGCTCTTCGCGGATCGCGTCCGACGAGAGTCGGGCGAGGAATCGCTGATGCGTGACAGTATTGCGCAGCCCCTTCACGGTGACGAGCAGCGCGCGCCTATGACGCCTCGAGCTTTCGAGCATCGCCCGTGCCGAGTCCAGTTCACGGCCAAGCGTTTCCGCCACCTGGTGTGATAGTTCGAGCTCCGCCTGCAGAGTTGTCAGGTCCTGGCGACGCACCAACACAAAATCCACCTCGGGCACGAGCTGCTCGTTCAGCGCGCGCAGCCATTCCGGTTTGGTGTAAGGGATAAGCATCAGACCCGCCCCTCCTCGGCAATCGCCTCGATCATCTCACGCGTCACCGCGGTTTTATTCACCCGCGACACTTCAAGAGAATCGAAGATCAGATCACGCAACACGCGGGCGTTCCCACGCGACACGCTGTGATATGCTTTCGTGAGCGCATCACTGCCGTTGCCCCGTTCGAACTGTGTGCTCACGAACAGTGCCGTGTCGGCCGGTTTGAGGTTGTCGAGCCGCCGGTAATTGCGGATCCTGTTGATGATGTACTCGAAGTCGCCGCGCATCTGACGCAGGTTGAAGTAGAGCCGTTCGAGCCCGACGTAGAGGACGCCCACATCAGCCCAATCGTGCAGGCGGCGCACTTCGTCCAGGGATGCGGCCGATAGGTTCTCCGCCTCGTCGACGATGATGAGGCGGCCGCTATCGCGCAGCTTCTCCACCAGATCACGCATCATGTGATGCACCGTACCCTTGCCGTCGAGTCCTACTGCGCGGTGCAGATCGCCGATCAGTTCACGTGTGCGCAGCATGCGGTGGCATTCGACGAGGATCACATCCGGGTTGCGCATCGCGTACTCGCGCACCGCGCGCGATTTGCCCACACCACTCGGGCCGCACACCAGGTACATCCCGCTGTGCACGTGTGCGCGCTTTGCCACTTCGAACACGGCCCGCGCAATCGACGTGTCCAGGAACGGGAGGCGCTCCTCACTCAGCACTGATTCGCGTTCATCGACGCGTTCGAGCCAGGCGCGGACAGCTATGTCGACGCCGGCGTTGTCGCCCGCGTAACGGCCCTGGCGCCACATCGACAGCACCGACGCCGAGCACCCTATGCTCTTTGCTGCACGCGAGACTGCGCCTTTGCCCCACCTGTCGACGCGCGCGTTGAATGCCGCTCGCAGTTGATCGCTTGTTAGGTCTGCCATACATTTCCTCCTGTGATCGGTCCCGCAAGGGTCCGGTTTCGTGTGATGGAGGGCGCGATTGCCTGGTAAACAGCGCGCCCTCCGCTTATTTATGGGAGATTTTCGTCTACGTTTTGAGTGCCGGCGATGTCGCGAAGCATCTCGCGGATATCTTTCATCGACATGAGTCCGGCACGGGTGTCGGGCACGATGAGGTTGTCCTGTATCTGCTGATAGAACTGACTGTAGTACTCACGGATGTCCTCCCACATCTGCATCATATCGAGCAGGAGCAGCGCCGTCGCCGCGTCGACGTGTTTCAGCCATTGGGTGATGTGAGTGCGAATCCACCACTCGGCGTGCGGATCGATCGCTGCTTCACGCAAGAGTGAGAAGTGCATCCATGTGTTGATGGCGGTCGTCCATTCCACATCATCGTGCTTCATATTTCATCTCCTGATCCGACCTCGTCCGAGCGCCAGGTGCTCCACTTGCGCCGTGCCGGTTTCTCGGGCGGCTCGGGGAATGCGTATGTGCCGGTGCGCTGAATCTGCGCATCCTCGGCAATTGCGCGGTCGGCCGCGCTGATCTGGATCTGTCTGCGATCCGGCGCCACCTGCACGTGTGTGATTCCTGCAGCCAGTAGCGCCTCGGCAATCGCCGGCGTCACGCGTTCACCCGCATGCGCGAGTATGACACCCTCGGGCGACACTGCATGCGCTGCCAGATCGAGTCCCTCTGCCTCGCGCACTTCCACAGTCCGTCCTGCCGGCACAGCGCCTGATTCAAGCGCCCGCGCGATGTGCCTCTGTACGTCGCGCACGTCTGGGACGCCGTCGCGACGCACGGCTGCGCGCGCGGCATTGTGTGTGTCCTTCATGAGCCGAATCGCGTCAGAGACCCGGGTGCTCTCCTCTTCTGTAACAGCCAGGCCAGGTGCACGGAACATGTCGCTCTGCGCACGCCCCATGTATTCGTCAGTCTCGGCCGAGAAGCACCAGGCCTCGCCCGCCGTCTCGTCGTCGGGCACGCGCAGGTATATCCGCATGCCGCCGCGCGTACTCTTGTACTTCTCCATCCATGGTGCGTACCAGTTACGGCCGTTGATCATCACACCGTTGCGGCCGATGAGACGGGGCGGCGTGGTGCGCATCGTCAGCAGTGCGATCGACTCCTGCGTCACCGTGCGGAGGCCGTGGAACTCCTCCGCCCATGCCTGCAGGCGCGAGCGGCCGCGCATATTCTTCCCGTTCGAGGCAGCCGTGTGGAGGATGGTATTTACAAACTGATCCAGCAGCTCGACCCCCTCGTCGTAACACAACAGCGCCCGGCGCATCGCGGCCGATCCGGCAGACTCCGGCTTGTTCGCCGCGCTGTTGCCTGTGTACCCCGGTGTGAACCGGCTCTTCCATCCGTCGAAGGTGCGGAAGTCGCGTTCGATCGCCTTGCTCTGCCCGTGGTACGGCCAGGCGAATCGTGCCCTGACTCCGAGGATGGCGAGCATCGATTTCGTGGTCCGCTCGTCGACCTCGACCTTAAGCCGTCCGCCGGCAAAGTCCTTCGCGCGGTAGTCTTTTCCATTGTCAATCACGATCTCGTCAGGCAGACCGTACCGCAATACCGCCTGAGCAAAAGTGGTCATGACTCGCTGCGCATTCGGCGACGAGAACCGGCATTCCCACGAGAGCCACAGGCCCGTCTTGTAATCGCGCCAGACGGTGAGCCACGGCCGCCGTTGCGTCCCATCGAACAGCGCCGCGTCGTCCTGCAGGGCGCGCCTGAGTTCCGCCGGCACATTCGCATCGTCGCGCAGGCGCGCGAGCCACATCTCGTCGAGCTGGTGATGATCCGAGATCCACGCACGGCCGGCCGCCACGCCCGCGTCGTCACGTTCTATATGAGAGGCGTACCGGCGATTCCACGCCTGGTAGCCCGCACGCGCCAGGTACACCTGCGACTCCCCGAGTTCGGCGTGTATTGCACGGACGAAAGTCGAGGCGTGCGGGAATCGCGCGCGCAAATCTGGCACCATCGCCGGGGCAATCCGCTCTGCAATTTCGATCGCAAGTCCCTGCGCCGCGAGGCAGCAAGCAGCCGCCGAAGGGCTCCTATCATCCAAATAGTTCGTTTTAAAATTGGCGTACACATGCTGTTGTAATGGACCTAGATCCTCGATCGCCAGACTGCGGTTCCGGTTCCTTCCGTATTTGGCGAGGAGCCCCTCTACGCCATATTTCTGGTGCTGCGTCCGCATCCGGCGGACTGATCGCGAGCTGGTCTGCATGCGCGGATCATCTGCATGGGCCTTATTCCACGCCGCTACAGCAGCATCGAGATCCTTGCCGTTGAGACCTTCGAATTCCTGCATTAGAATCAAGTCCCGTTCCGCTTTCCGGCGGTTGTACTCGGGCTCGGAAATGTACCGTTCGAGCTCGAGACCCAGGTCTACATCGTTCCGCTGCGCCGGATCCTCCATCGTCGCGCCCTTGGTCGCGAGTTGCTGAGCATGGTACTTAGCCTGGGCTTCAAGGGGAAGACTCGAGAGTGCGTATTCGTGCTGCAGTCCACCTCGGCGGACGACCGGCCGTGTGACATAGTGGCAGACTCCGGGCTTTTTCCGTCGCTTATCCAGTGCCTGCCGTGTAATTCCTAGCAGGTTGCAGGTTTCATCGCGACTGAGCCATACGTCTGATGCGCGTCTACTGCTCTTGTTCGTTGATTTCACGCGAGTTACCGTCAGGTTGCAGGTTCGCTTTAGGTTGCAGGTTCAGGTTGCAGGTTGGTTGCAGGTTCTAGGCCCGTCAGGATGTTTGAATCCCGGCCTTTTTTCTTCCAGGCGCTCCAACACCCACTGCCAGTATGCGGCCTGGATGTGCACTGGTAGGTGTTCCAATGCTACCGTCACACCGCTGCTCATTTGTGTCGAGTGGTCCAACGTTTCACCGCTAGGAGATGCTGCACCGTCAGCCGGTTGGCCCCGGAATGCGTAATTGAGATCTAATTCAGGGAAGCTGGCAACGATCAGCCTATAAGGTATGTTGTCGCGGTGCATCCATTGTGCGAACCGCACGGGAGACACACCCATCCTGCGAGCAACTTCGGCGTCGTAACGCAGGCGGTATGAATCCTTTATTCGTTCAACTACGGCACGGCTGGCATTGCGAGCATCGCCATAGAACCGGCTCATGCAGCCTCCCTAATATCTATTCCCGTTGAGAGTGCAGCGTTTATTATGCGGGATCGCTTCATTTCCAACGCGTTCCGCCGCGCAGCGACCTTCTGAATGAGTATCTTCCAAATTGTCTCATTGCGGTCTCGCCACAGGGCGTTCTGAATAGCTGAATGAGTCACCCCTCGCTCTTTCGCTATCTCAGACAGTATCCCTCGATACGGTCTGCGCCTCAATTCCGCGCGGGTGAGTCTTATCGTTTTTTCTTTTTCTACTGTTGACATTGTCACTCGCTCCGCTTACGTTGCAAAACGTCTTATTAACCAGCGCAATATACGTTGCATTAATTAGCATGTCAAGCCCGAAGCTGAAAAATGTCGATGCAGTACTGTCTCGGCTGAAGTCTTATCTTCATGTCGAAACAGATGATGATTTGGCCGGTTTTATGGGTTTGGCAAGAAGTTCTGTGTCCGCATGGAGAACGCGGA
This sequence comes from Ignavibacteriota bacterium, assembly GCA_016218045.1. NCBI lineage: Bacteria > Pseudomonadati > Ignavibacteriota > Ignavibacteriota bacterium. Next base: position 702 of record JACRFB010000023.1, on the reverse strand, counting down.
AGACCGTCAACCTAAAATTGGTCGCTGAAAAATGCCCGGATCTGAATATGCAATGGTTGCTGTACGGCAACGCGCCGGAAAATGCGCCTATGGGGGAATTAGGCGATTTGGTCAAGCAGCTGCACGATGTAGGTGCCATGAATCATGAAATCGTGGGCATTTTGAAGCGCGCCACCGAGCTTGCACAGGCAGCACGTATTGTTAGGGAGAACAACGGTGAGCCGGTAGACCAAAAATCTTTGGACGATGTCATGTTACGGGCCATCATCTCCGAGGCGCAGGTCACACTGGCCGCTATTCGCGGCTCTGTTACACACATCAGCGACCTGTCCGAGTTGTCACCTGACGCCTAAACCGGTGTTTTCGTGATGGAAAATCACGGTAAAACAGCGTTAAAACCCTCCCAAATTCTGGCCAAACCACCTGTTTCCTGCGGATTATTTCGATAAAAAACGGAAATTCTGGCCACACCTTCTGATGCGCCGCAAATCCCTACCATATCGACACTTACGGCCAAAATCTGACTAACTCCCCATTGGCCAAACTACCTCTCTTTTTATACGGAGGCGTTTTCGGTAAGGCATCATTAAAAAAAATATTTATAGCAGAAGAGGTCTCGGCGTGCCGCGGCTTCATTAATCCCGGCTTCGAATACCGTGCTTCCGGCGGCTTCGTGTTCCGCGGAGGAGTGTATCTGCTGTT